>JACZRJ010000014.1 GCA_022574795.1 Patescibacteria group bacterium
TCACAAAACGTGGACCCTCGATCAATGAATTAGAGGATATTGCTTTTGGCACGACGATCGCCAAGGAAATGGGGGGGATTGATGTTGGGCAAACAGTTGTTGTCAAGGATAAGGCGATCGTTGCCATAGAGGCCATGGAAGGGACCGATCGGACGATCGTCCGCGGTGGTGCAATATCTCAAAGCGGGGCCGTTGTTGTTAAAATGAGCAAACCTGATCAAGATTTGCGCTTTGATGTACCGGTAATAGGCCCGCGGACAATAAAGGCCATGATCAAATCGAAGACGAAATGTCTTGGCATAGAAGCGGGCAAAACCCTTATTATCGACTATGAAATCTGTGTCAAGCTTGCTAATAAACACGATATTTGTATTGTTGGAGCTTAACAAGGCGCCATTCTTCTTCTCAAATTTATCCATATTTCAAACTCTTCCCTGACGCAGAAGACCAATGTCTTTTAATGGTTCGACTCCCTTCGGTGGTCCTTCGACAAGCTCACCTCGGTGCGAGTCAGGATTCCTCTTGAAGGTATCCTGAGCCCTTCGACGCGGCCTTCGGCCTTGCTCAGGGCGAGTGCTGAGCGAAGTCGAAGTACGAACAAAAGTGAGGAGTGATCGTACTTGTTTCCTCTAAAGTTTTGTATTGAAGGTAAGTGAGTACGAAGGGTCTCAAAAGCCACGGGCAGTAAGCCCGGGAGTTCCAGTTGACACCCCTTTTCTTTTTCTATATAATCTACTTACTTTATTAATACGAGTATTAGAAGGGATTCTTGTTTTTATGGAAATCAGTGAAATAAGAAGGGTCAGATTAGATAAGCTAAAAAGTCTGGAAGAACACAGCATTGCTCCTTACTGCACACGATTTGACCGCACCCATTCCATTTCGGAAGTCTTAGCTAACTTTGAAGAAGAAAAAGAGGTTAGCTTCTTTGATAAAAGAATATAAACAAGGACACCATTTGTGGACTGAGAATAAAAAAGAGTACATTACCAAACCAAACGCTCGCTTCCCCCACTACTCACTGACACGGAGGTGCGTCATGGCAACCCAACAGTTACTGTTTGTTACTGATCAGTTTGATCACCAAGTGCTTGAGGCAGTTAACCTCTGGTCTCGCCTACTACGCATTGAGCCTCAAAATGATCGCGAATATCTGGAATTACCAGGACGAGCCCAGCGAAGACAATATGCTCATGAACTGGAGCGCCACCGCGGACCATTCCACATCAGCCAGGTTTTCTTCAGGGGCCAAGTCGTTCGTCTTTTCCGTCTCCGGCCAACCGAATTATATCAGCGTCGACTGGCTAGGGAGATTGAAAGATTGAAACAACAACTTGATGAGTCTGCGCAGACTGAGCCACCCGCCACTAACGAAATCAGTCGCCGCAAACCTCGTTAACGCTCCCCTCCTCCAAAACATCATGCCCCGTTTTGGCGAACGGGGTAATCCTTACGGTATGTATGAGAGAGTTACTCGAAGAGTATAGCGACGAATTTTCGTAAGATTAATGATTCTCACCTTAAGCTGTGCCGGCCAATTTTGCAATTCCCCAGAAAAACCCAATCACGATCGCTATCATAATCAGCAAGATAAAGGCCCACTTAAAAGTCTTAAATACGATTCGGGTCAGTAGCATGGTCAAAACCGTAATGACGGCGCCAATGACGTAAAACTTATACGGGCCTTCGAGTTTCGCTACTAACGCAACAACTAGCTCCAAAACTTCAGCTGCACGCATCATTAAAGTTTAGGTGAAAAAATCATCATCACTCTCCTCCTGCTCCCGACTGCCTCTCAGCTCGTGCCACATCAGCCGGATAATATAGAACAAGGCATAAAATGGTCCCCAAATTGGCAGCAACCCCTTGATTATTTTCTCAAGAAAATCATCAGGGTCTATTCGACCGGCCGGCATACTCTTTACAAATATTGACGTGGATTAATTGGCGCATTGTTTTGTCGTACCTCGAAGTGTAAGTGCCCCCCGGTGGACAGTCCAGCTCCGTTCGAGCCTGGCGCACCGCCGGTATAACCAAGCACTGTCCCGCGAGTGACCGTTTGCCCCTCGCTGACAGCAAATCCTGAGACGTGGCCGTACACAGTTGAAATCTCATCACCATGCAGCAACAGAATGTAACTATAGCCCGGTCCACCAGCATCATGTGTGCGGGCAATATATCCATCAGCCGGGGCCCTAATGGCAGTGCCGACAGCTGCTGGAATATCAATGCCAGAATGCGGACCAATCAGATAGGCATAGGGATACCCGGAACAATGAAATTCACAGGAAATACCAAAGATAGGATTAATCGGCCAGTCGAAAACGCCCACACTGGGCAGATTGCCGAGTCCCTGATTTTTAAGTTGCTCACGAATTAAAGTATCCAGACGACGAATGTCGGCCTGAGCTTGTTGGTGAGCGGCCTTAGCTTTCTGCAATAAATCTTGGAACTTAGATTCCTGAGCACTGGTTAAACCGAGAATTCGCTGTTTGCTGCTCCGCTGACTAGCCAGGCGGTTCTGCTCTTGTTCCTGCTTATCGTGTAAGGCTTGTAGGGTCGTCTTAAATTTTTCTAGCTCACTTTGTTTGGCGGTCAACTCGTCTCGCAACTCCTGGATCGAGTCGAGCGACTCTTGTCCCCTATTTTGCAGTTCTTCAAAGGCTGAGACTTCTTGTGCTGCCTCAGAAAAGGTTCGATATTTCAGAAAGATCGTGACGCTCGATTGCTGGTCCAGCTCATGAATTGATCGGATGTAATTTGCCAACACTATCTTTTGCTCGCTAATTTCCTGCTCACGCACATTAATATCCTCAGCCACCGCGTCTATTTCCAGGCCAGTTGTTTCTACCTCCAACAGCGTTTGCTCCAGCTGCAACTCAACCTCTGCTATATTTTCGTCAATCAGGCCAATCTGCTGCTCCAGGGTGCGCGCTTCCCGCTGTTTTGAGGTAACTTCATCGCGAAACTTGGAAATTTTGGCCTCGGTGTCCTGCAGGGACGACCGACTTGCTTCCAACTGCTCGCGCAAAACATCAATTGAGGAAGCGGCCAGCTGCCATGGCCAAACGAGCGCAGTCAGAAGTGCACTAATCCAGATGAAGGAAAATAACTTTTTGAACATCATCAAAATAACCAGCTAAGACGCTGATACTGCCAGTATGACACACTTTTGACGGCTGCCTATCAATATTCTTCGAGAACCTTTCGGTATAAGTCCAGCCTAGTTAAAAACTCTTTAGGATTATTTTCTTGAAGTTGCGATCCTGAAGTATCAGCCATGCCCAGTAAAACTAGTTCGAGGTAGATATCAAAAAATCTTTGCTTGAAGTCTGCAAGCTGTCGATGTAATTCATCCATTTCCAATCCCAAGATCTCGTGGACTATACTGTGATGCTCAATAATTTTTGTGACAAGTCCTTGCTCCTTTTTTGACAAGTTAAATGTGTCCAATATAGGCTGCACCTTTATGGCGCCTGCTTTTTCATGACCAGGGCACAAGGTGGTACCTTCTTTTTCTTCAATAGTCTCTGGTTTAGCAATGTCGTGGAAAACAGTCGCTAAATACAATAGGTCTCGCCGAGTATTTCTATCAACTTTTTGAGCTAGATAAGAATTAATTTTAGCGCCTACTTGTGTCAATATCTCCTCAAGCTTCTCTAGCACTTTTAAGACATGAGTAAAAACGACATCGTTGTTGTGCCAAGCATTATTTTCTATAACATCCTTGAGTTGATAAAACTCAGGTAAATCATCTTCAAAAACACCCTCCTGTAATTTTTTAACAGTTAGGGCTGATACCTTTATCATTCAATTGTGCCGATCAGACATTTCTTCACTAGTAGATAAAGGTGATCGACACCATGCCTACGGCTATCATGACCGTAATAATAATATAAATGATTCTCTTCAATCGCTTCATTACTTCAGCTTAGCATGAGCAGCAGTTAACCGCTCTACGGTTAGCTTGCGACCCAACACCGCAGCTACTTCAAAGGGCCCTGGCGAATGCTCTCGCCCAGTCAGCGCGTAACGCATCGGCCACAAGGTCTCTCCCCGATCACGTTGATTATCAGCGATCCACTGCATGAGTGTTTGCTCCAGCGCCTCAGCAGTATAGCTGTCCTCAGCCACCGCCGACAGGAACTCAACCAGCTTACCCAAAACATCAAGCGTTGCCTCCTTGGTACTTTTTTTCCAGATTAAGGCTGGAGCCTCATAGTCAGCTGGCCAATCAGGTTTATAGAACTCTACTGCTGCTGGTAGTTCCGCCAACGTTGCTACTCGCTCTTGCTCCGTCTGTAAAGCGGCGGACCAATACGACTCATCATCAATGGTATAGCCAGCCGCTTCCAGATGATTCCGGGCTCGCGCTAACAAGTCAGACGCCGATAGTTCCCTGAGATAGGCCTTATTCACAGCTACCAGTTTCTCCTCTGAAAAAATTGCGCCCCCTTTTTGTACACCGGCCAAGGAAAAGACTTTGAGCAGCTCGTCATGAGTAAGATGTTCACGATCGTCCTTGGGACTCCAGCCCAACAGGGCCAGGTAGTTCACCATTGCTTCGGGCAGGTAGCCCTGGTCGCGATAAGAGAGAAGATCTGTATCCCCCGCTCGCTTCGACAGCTTACGACGCTGATCATCCATCAATAGTGGCAAATGCGCGTAGGCCGGTTCGGGCAGCCCCAGGGCCCGCTGGAGCAGGATGTGACGAGCGGTATTACTCAGGTGGTCTTCGCCGCGGATGACGTGGCTAATCTCCATAGCCGCGTCGTCGACCACCACAGCAAGATGAAAGACTGGGTCGGTGGCGGAACGAGCAATGACGAAATCACCACCCCAGGTATCTGAGTGCGTTGTCACTTCACCCCGGATGAGGTCATTGAAAGTCACCTCTTGTGGCTCAACGGTAAGTTTTATGGCCTCGCTCCCCGCCTCAGTGTAGGCTGTGCCATTATCAAGCAGCTTGGTAAGTGCCGCCGTATACGATTCAGTGCGTTCTGATTGCCGATAAGGACCAAAATCACCGCCAATGTCTGGTCCTTCGTCCCAGGTTAAACCAAGCCACTTGAGCCCCTCTAAAATAGCCTGTTCGTACTCTGGCTTACTTCTTTCTTGGTCCGTGTCCTCAATGCGAATAATGAATTTCCCGCCCTGACCATGGCTGTAGAGCTCACTAAAGAGCGCCGCTCTAGCCGTGCC
Source organism: Patescibacteria group bacterium (assembly GCA_022574795.1). Classification (GTDB taxonomy): domain Bacteria; phylum Patescibacteriota; class Andersenbacteria; order UBA10190; family UBA10190; genus JACZRJ01. The sequence continues at coordinate 5,203 of JACZRJ010000014.1, forward strand.
GACATGCAATGGTCCGCTCGGACTGGGGGCGATTCTAGTTCTTACCTTAGCCATAAAATAAATCTTTTAACTCCTGCCTCTTTTTTGTATCGAGCAGAGCCTCCAGCAATAGGATCCGGATAATTCTATCTCTCAGCAACGAGCTGTGACCCAGTTCCAGGAACTCTTCAAAGCTAAAGGTACGAACACTCACTTTTTCTCCCGGCTCAAGAGTTGGCTCACTCACCTTGGTAAGTCCTCGACCAACGTAAGCATAAATCTTCCAGTCCATTTTTGTGCTGGCCTGATAGACATGCCACGGAACAAGTTGCCCGATGGCATAACCAGTTTCTTCCAACATTTCTCTGCTCGCGGCCTCCGCCGGTGTCTCCCCTTCGTCAACAACCCCGCCTGGTGGAGTTAGCACCACTCCCCGATTTGGCTGTTCATCTTCAATCAGCAAGATTTCACCCGACGGCAATACCCCAACGGTGTGGGCCGTATCCGGTCGCCGCAGGGACTCAAAAGTTGCATAGCTGCCATCGTACAATTTTTGCTGCCACTGCCAGGTTGAGAAAATTTCCCCCTGGAACACCTTGGTCGCCTCCTTAGGGATTGGCTTAGTTTTGCCTAAATCATCAAGTATCTCCATTGATCCATGATACGATAGCCTCTCCGCTAATCCAAGACGCCTGAGGGTACCTATCAAGCAAAAAACCCGCTTTCTTAACGGGTTTTTTGCCTCCCCCCAATACCAATACTCCCTAGTTAAAAACGTAGGTGTACTGAGTCAAATTGCTAAGCTCGGTATCGCTCAAGCGACCTGCCGCTGTTACTGCGTCGGCCACCAAGGAAAACTCGATGGATTTCGTGTCACCAATCTCCAGTCCTTCGCTCCCAATGCGATTCTGAATAAAGTCTTCGATAAAGATCCGATGCTCATTGGTTACGTCATAACCGGCTTGGTTTTCTGATAGCCAGCGGGTTGCTGCTCGCCGCGCCAAGTGGGTGATGCCGTCCCCAGCCTCAGCTACTTCGACAAAGCTATTGTCTGATCGTGTTGCTTTTGGCATAGCCTGTGTTTCTTCTACCAGCTCAGTCTGCGATACTGACGTAGTTTTTGTTCCTGCCGTCTCGCCGCTTTTGTCATCATCATCCAACTCACCGTCATCTGTCGCTTCAGCCGTTGCTAATTCTTCCGCTATAGCACCATCAAATTCATCAGCAGAAATGTCTGCCTGCGACTGGTCTCCATCTCCGGAAAAGGCGTAGATAGCAGCCGCTACGATTAAGATGATTATCAATGCCGAAACTGTTCGGGGCGACTCCTTGAGCCGTTTAAGAATACCTCCGTTATCGTCTTCAAAATCATCAGCCATGGCTGCCCTCACCCCCTCTCACAAATACTGTCTGAGCATAGTTACTACTCTCGGTACCCATCTGCTCTCGTTTGAACATCATTTCACCCTATGAGGGTAACAGATGGGCGTCAATGGCTACTAGGTGTGGAAAAGTTACCGTGTGATGATTACCCAGGAGTGATGTGATCAACGTGATATGCTTATCAAACATGGATACAAACAAGCACGCCCCTATGGCCTGGAGCCGGATAACCAACTACATTATCATTGGCACCAATCTCTGTTGTACTAGGCATGCCAACAAGCTCTATGACCTGGGCACTACCGCTGATATCGACCTACAAGAGCAGCATGATCATGATCATGCTGCGGCCAAGGTCCCAAACTCACTCTGGCTGCCGACGCCCGACTTAACCGCCCCGTCAATTGATCAGCTCTATTCAGGCACGGCCCTGCTAGCTCAGCTGGTCGATCGTCAGCAGACAACCTATGTGCACTGCCGTCTCGGTCACGGACGTGCCCCGACTCTAGTCGCTGCCTATTTTATCCGAACTGGTTTCAGCCCAACTGAGGCAGTCGACAAGGTTACAGCCAAGCGACCTGAAATTCATCTGGAAAGCTCACAGCTAAAGCAACTAGATAAATTCGCCAAGCTTGTCCAGCCATAGCACCGTGTACGACTAAGCCTGATCGTTCCGCTTTTTTTGCTGGCGAATGAGCAGCGGGAATCGCACCGTTGCCTGCCAGATACGGGGCAGACGCTGTGGCTGCAGAATGAGCCGCCAGAACCACTCCAGGTTCATTTTTCGCATCAGGCGAGGTGCCCGAGGAGTAGTTTCACTAAGAATAGAAAAAGCGCCTCCCACCCCCACGGCAATGCGGATACCTGCGAAGATCGCTCGATGCTGCTCGATCCAGAGTGACTGTTGTGGTGCTCCATAGGCCACCAGCAGTACGGCAGGCTGCTTGGCAGCGATATCTTCTACCACCGCTACCTCTGTCCCAGGACTATCATGTTCTGGGGCTGATAGCTGGACGATTAACTCTGGATATGCACTGGTCATTACCTTCGCCGTACTCTGTCGTTGCTGCCAGCTAGCACCCAGCAGATAGATCGCCTGACCAGATTGCGAGCAAAGCTGAGCTAACATCATGATCGTCTCAACGCCAGTAATTTGTTTAATAGCAATAAAGGGAAAGGCAGCCAAACTCGCCCCCAACGACCAAAAATTTGAACGTAGATACCACCTGGCCCAAATAATTCCACTGCCATCAGGGACGCGTATGTCGGCGGCGGCCACCGCCGCCCGAAAAAATGTATCGCGCTCGGCTCGCCTGACCATTTCCGGATTGAGCGTGACCACGTGACGGAACTGCTCGCCGGCCAGCCACTGGCGGCACAGTTTCTTAAAATCAGCTGTTTCCAAAAAGTCGCTGATCACCGGACCGATGCGGTACCGATCTATCGGCACCGGATCTAGTTGCCGCGCTCGTAAGCGGGTAGTAACAGCGGCTGTCTTAACCCGCTCGTTATGAGGTGAGTTTGATGCTTCCCAGCTCATGATAACTGGTGCTGTGGTCAGCTGGCCGACTGACGTAAATCTGCAGCTCCTTGATTGCAAATGACAGATTGACGGCATAATCGGCTATCCCAATACCGCGTGACATATTATACAAATTGGCCAGATGTACGTGCGGCACAAATTCGGGGCGCTGCTGTTTAGTTTCTGGCAACGAGATCTTGAGTTGGGATAATCTCTGCTGCAGCCTTTCGTGTAAGTTTACGACCACCACCGAAGGGTTCGCATAGGCCCACAATTGATGGCGGACAACCCCCCGTCCGACGTGAGTGATATGTAACGTTGGCAAATACGTCTGCCTCATTGGCTTAAGCAACGCCGCTAAAAATGCTTGATAGTTTTGTTGTTGGCCCAGCCAGGCAAAGGTAACATGACATTTTTCTTGCCTAACCTTTAATTTAATGAGTT
>JACZRJ010000161.1 GCA_022574795.1 Patescibacteria group bacterium
AGATGCCATAAAAGATTAAGGTAATGGCTACGCCCAAACCGAAGGCTAGGGCTACGGAAAAGCCTTTCAAATATCCGCGTCCCATGGAGAGCGGGACGATAACAAAAGCGAGCGGCAGGGTGCAGGGCAGCACGATCATCGATAAGCCAGATACGAAGCTAAACAAATACCAGCCTGCCCCGATTGGTGAGTTGGTGGCTGAGGTAAACAGCCACAGTAAGCCGGTGGCTATAATTATTAATAGCCCAAGGGCCAGACTTATTACTAAGTATCGTCCGGGCTGACGCGTTGAAATATCTGCTGCAGTCTGTGGTGGGCTTCCCTGGGACTGAGATGGCATTGTTTCTTCACTCATCAAGCTCTAATATATCATGTATTAGCTTAAAGGAGGTGAAGGTTATATGACAGGAGAAAAAGGAACGTGTGCTGGCTGTGGTACAGCCGACGTCGAACTTAATGATGATACTAAGTGTGAAAATTGTGGTGGCATGGCTGCTGCCAGTACTGACGAAGGTGACAGTGCTGACAAAACCGATACAGACGAGGCTGCTACGGAGGGCGATGACTCAAGTTCAGACGAAACTACAACTACAGCTTAGTCACAAGGAAGAAGATTTGCAGGCGGGGTTGCTCGTAACGTGAAGGCAATCCTGCCGCAGTGTTTGCATTATTTAAAGCTGATGACAATATCAATAAAGGGGTCAGCCTAGAGTGGGCATTGAGGCGGGACTGGAAGCCGATATTATTTTGACCCTTCGACTCGGCTTAGGGTTTTCCGGTGGGTCAGAGGAAGACCAGGGCACGGGAGAGCTCAGGCGAGGGTAGGGGCAGGATGTTTTAACCAGCTCTTCATTCCATAGCCGCGGTATCAAAGTACGCCTAAGAGGTGGCGAAGTCGGCCGGGTTGCTCATAATTGTTGAGCACAATTGAGCAATTTTAATACCAATTAGATAGATGTCTGGAGGTTGAACCTTCCCACACGTAATTAATGGTGGCTGACTCGAGAGCCTTGGCTCAAGCCGTCTGCTGAGCCGGTTGGCTTGATCTTAGAGGTAGGTGCTGGGCTTGTTGTCGGCAGGTTTTTGTCGGCAGGCGGTTCAATGATTGTCTCACTCTTGACGGTTACACTGGCGCGCACAGCAGCCGAAGATAGCATTTTTAGGTAGGCTTGTCCCACCAGCGGCCAGGCGGTTGGTCTGCCGTAGGCTAAGGCCCGTTGTTTGTATTCCTGGCGGCGTTGGTCGTCGGCCAGCAGGTCAATCAGTGTTTTAATGAGAGCCGCGCGATCGCCAAAGGGAAGAATAACACCACGGTCGTTTGCTAACAGCTCTCGGGCGTGCAGGTATGGTGTTGAAACCACGCAACAACCGGCGGCTACGGCGTAGGCCAAGGTGCCGCTGCTGGCCTGGTCTGGATCGCGATAAAACGTGATATAGACATCGGTGGCTTGGAGGTAGTGCATAATTTCTGGCACTGATAGGAAGCGAGTGACAAACTCAACGTGCTTAGTCAGCTCAAGTTGCTGCACTTTGCTGTGCAGTGCGGCTAGGTATTTTTTAGCCTGTTGGTCAGCGGGGTGAGGGGCGCCGAGAATGTAATACACGACTTGCGGATGTCTAGCCACTATCTCAGGCAGCGCGGAGATAACCTGATCAATGCCCTTGCCCGGACCGATTAAGCCAAAGGTGGCTAGGGTAACCGTGTCTTCCAGGCCGAGGGCGTGCTTCGGATGTCTTAATAAGAAGCGCTTCAGGTCAGGCGTTCCGTGCGGGATGTGCACGACTGGCGTGGTCAGGTTAATTGCTCTGAAGTCGGCGGTTAGACGTTGTTGGACCACCTGACTAATCGTGCTGACCGAGACTGACAGGGAACCAAGGTGTTGCAAGACTGCCTTTTTTTCTTTGTCGGCTGAGCTTACCTGAGTAAAAGGATAGGTGTGAACAAGTGTTACCACCGGTACTTTTAGGTGGGCCAGTAGGTCGACGATGTAGCTACCGTGTTGGCCTCCGTAGATGCCGAATTCATGCTCGAGCAAAACGGCGTCGGGCCGGAAGCGGTTGATAAAGCGGGCGGCGTCAAGGTAATCAGAGTGAGAGTCTTGAGCAATCGTGGTCACGGTCGAGTCTGGATAGACATGGGATTCGTTACCACG
>JACZRJ010000162.1 GCA_022574795.1 Patescibacteria group bacterium
TTAAATAGTTGCGACGCCTTAATATTATTCGCGCTGGCCCGAGCCTGAAAGCTACCTCCCCGACGAGCTGCACGACCTCCTCGACTAGTCCTAGCCCCCAATCGAGCTGAGCGGCCCGCCAAACGTCCTCCTCGAGTCGCTGCTTTGCCAGCGACTCCGCCAACACCGGTAAAATCAAGAGCGAAGAAAATTGCCCCTTCAGCTGTATGCATAAAGCGTTCCTTGCCCTTTAATTCCCGGCCAGTTATCAACTCTCGCCCTTTAGCACCTTCTGCGATCATCTTAGCCGAGCCGACAAAGGGAATAAAATTTACTGCTTCTGTTGCTAGTATCTTAGCTTTGTTAGCCTGGTCCTTATCTTCACTTTGTTCAGCACTCTTGAGTTCATCAAGGTGTTGATCATAATCTAAAAACAGCGTAGCCGATTTTTCCTTACCGAAGTATTCTTCCGTATTCCCCCTCACCTCTTCAATAGTGGCAGCGGCCTGCTCACCGGCTTCTGCCTCCTTACCTTGTGCATACAACTCGTTAAGTTCTTTCGCCGAGGAAGAAAATATCTCTTTGACTTCACGCATAAAACTGAACGATTCAACTTCTTGGCGCTCCTCAAGTAACTCATCCGTGCCCTCATTCAGCATTCGCGTAGCAACTTCGTAGTGCTCGCCCAGCTCTGCTTCTGGAGTGAGTCCATCCTCCGTAGTGTCTGGTGAGACTTCACGATCAGGACCGCCCTTAGCTCCTCCAGCACGCTCTACCAAATTAGGCACCATACAATCTTAGTCTGCCACTGCGCTAATGTGGTGGCAACTCCAAGCAATCCCATTTGCCTGCATCATCTCGATCATTAGGTTAGCCTTTTTACTACGACTTAGCTTCCCGTTACTATTTCTGAAGGGGCAGATACTCCTCCCTCATCCAGGCGACCATCTTCTTCGCCCCCTCAGCAACTGATATATTCGGCGCATAGGACAAAAGCTTCTTGGCTTTGGTCGCATCAGCATACGTAATCCGCATCTCACCAGGTGGCGTGTCTCGTTCTATTATTTTCGCCTCCCGACCACAAGCCTCCTCCAAGGCCACGATCAAGTCTCCTAAATTAACTGGCTCACCACGACCCAAATTAATTATTTCAAACTCAAATTTTTTATCCACCGCCGTTATAATGCCAACAATGACATCATCGATATAGGTAAAATCACGCTGGCGCGGATCACGATTGAGCTCAATAGACTTACCGCTCAAAATCTTATCGGCAAATATCATCGGAGCCATATCAGGTCTACCCCAGGGACCATACACACTGAACGGCCGCAAGATGGTCACCGGTAGCCCATGAAGTTCATGCCACATAGCGCAATACACTTCCGCGGCTGCCTTTGAGGCGCCATAGGGCGACCAGGGATGCAGCGGATAACTGTCCTCGCTAAAGGGAGTTTTCTCATCGTTATAGACCGACGAGCTGGAGGCAAATAAAAACTGCGGCACCCCCTGAGCAGTCGCCGCCTTTAACAGTTGCAAAGTCCCACCGACATTAACTTGATTATAAAGCTCTTCCGCCTCTAGGCTCCGTCGGGGATTGGCATAAGCCGCCAGATGGATAACGGCATCAAACGAACTAAAACTAAGCGCCTGCTTAAGAGCTTTGGCATCAAGTATATCTCCCTCAATAATCTTTGCCTCAGTCAAGAAAGCCTCCGCTCGCGCTTGCTTGAGCGCGGTAGGATAGAGCCAACCGTTAAAGTCATCGTAAACAACCACACTATCTCCGCGCTTCATCAACGCCTTAGCCAAGTGAGCCCCAATAAATCCGGCGCCGCCGGTTATAAAATAGTTTGCCATGTCAGGGTTAGTTGGAGTTAGTTATATAGACTCTAACTAAAAATTATATTCGGCCTGCGCCAACGAGGGATACTCGGTGTCCTTCTCTGACAGTTGCGGCGACTGGATCGGCCAATCAATAGCCAACTCGGGATCATTCCAAATAATGCCGCGCTCAAGTTCAGGGGCATATTCATCGGTGCAATAATACAGTACCTCGGCCTGCCCTGACAGCGTCAGAAAGCCATGCGCATAACCCGGTGGAACGTAGACCATTTCTTGTTTGGCGGCACTTAAAGTCAGGCTAAGCCATTGCTTGAAAGTCTTCGA
>JACZRJ010000015.1 GCA_022574795.1 Patescibacteria group bacterium
AAAGATATACTGTTGAGCTATACATAATGCCTACTAGACGCCGACGGTTTCGCTCCCGTCCCAAACCACAACCTAAAAAACCTCCGTCTAATGAGGAAATTTCAGCACCCGAAGTCCGACTGGTTGGTGACGATGGCACCCAACTCGGTGTGGTGGCAACTAAAGATGCTCTGGCTCAGGCTCAGGAATTAAACTCCGATTTGGTCTTGGTTGCCGCCAAGGCAGACCCACCCGTGGCCCGTATTTTGAACCTGGGAAAGCACATGTACGAACAACGTAAAAAGCAAGCCAAGCAACGCTCTAAAGGTAAAGGCGGCGACATCAAAGGAGTCCGCATCAGCTTCAATTTGGGTAAGCACGATCTCGATATCAGACTCAAGCAAGCTGATAAATTTCTCACTGAAGGACACAAAGTAAAAGTAGAAATGCGCCTCCGGGGGCGCGAGAAGGGCCGCGTGGCCCTGGCCCAGAAAAAAATGGAAGAGTTTGTCACGCAAGTACCTGGTGGCGCCATTATCGAAGGACCGATCAGCACCTCAATTAGAGATCTCTCTGCTGTGGTCACGAGGAGCAAGACAGCTAAAGCAACCACCAAGACTACCGATTGACAGTGGCAGTACAAGCAGGGTACCTTTCTTGTTTCATATACCAGCACTTATGTCTAAGCAAAAAACTAATAAAGCAGCCCGAAAACGCTTCCAAATCTCGGCTACTGGCAAAGTCCGCCGACGAAAGACTAAGCAGTCACATTTCAATGCCAAGGCCTCTGGCGATGCCACCCGTAAGAAGCACGCGTCTACTTCTGTCCACCACACCGACCGCAAGCGTGTTGAGAAGTTATTACCCTACAGCTAAGACAAACCAATGCCCAAAGCACCACGCAGCATACCCAAGCGTAAGCGACACAAAAAATGGCTGAAGCGAGCCCGCGGTTATCGCGGCCGCCGCAGCACAATTTTCAAGCAAGCCAAAGAGGCTGTGCTCAAGGCTGGACAACATGCCTACCATGATCGGCGCAAGAAAAAGGGCCAATTTCGTAGTCTCTGGCAAGTTCGGATCAATGCTGCTGCCCGCCAACACGATATGTCCTACTCAAAATTAATGGCTGAGCTGAAAAAGAACAACGTGCAACTCAATCGAAAAATGTTGGCCACCCTGGCGACTGACTACCCAGAGACCTTCAAACAAGTAGTGAGCCAGGTTAAACCAGAGACGCCAACCAAAGAAGTAAAGTCTTAAGCCCAGGTTTGCTCGATCCGCTCAAGCCCACCGCCATGCCCTCAATAGTTGTGACCGGAGGGGCTGGATTTCTTGGCAGCCATCTCTGCGACACCTTGATTGCCGGCGACGCTAAGGTTATTTGTGTCGATAATTTTTTTACTGGGCAGAAGAAAAATATTGAGCACCTGCGCCAGAACCCAAACTTTAAGCTACTAGAACACGACATTGTCGAACCGCTTGAGCTCTCCGGAATTGACCAAATATATAACTTGGCCTGCCCAGCTTCACCCGTTCACTACCAACACGACCCGATCAAGACAGTCCAGACTTCTACTGTTGGTATGGTTAATATGCTCAATCTCGCCGAGAAGAATAAGGCTCGTCTGCTCCAAGCTTCCACCTCAGAAATCTATGGCGACCCAGAAGTACATCCGCAACCAGAGGAATATTGGGGCAACGTTAATCCTATCGGCGAGCGTAGTTGTTATGATGAAGGTAAGCGCGTCGCTGAAACTCTATGCCTGGACTATCACCGAGAAAAGGGTGTCGAGGTAAGAATAGCCCGGATCTTTAACACTTATGGGCCAAGAATGCATCCCAATGACGGCCGGGTCGTCAGTAACTTTATCGTCCAGACCATACAAAACCAGCCAATTACCATTTATGGCGATGGTAGCCAGACTCGCTCGTTTTGCTATGTTGACGACCTGATTACCGGACTCGTTGCCCTGATGAACCAGGATCAAACTACCGGTCCAATAAATTTAGGTAACCCCGAGGAGCTCACCATCAAGCGTTTAGCTGAGCTGATCACAGCGCAAATTGAATCTACCTCATCAATTGTTTACCAAGCATTGCCCGAGGATGATCCTAAACAACGTCAGCCAGACATTACCAAAGCCACAGACATACTAGCCTGGCAACCGGTCACCTCCTTGTCTGCCGGCCTTCCGCAAACAATTGAATACTTTACTTCCCTGAAGTTGTGAAGCTCCACCCCGCCGCAGGCGGGGTGGTCTCTCCAAAAAACGGGGCGCCGCCATAGGAGGCGAGCGAAACCCCGCCCTTTGCTGTAGGGTTTCGTTGCAACTCAGCGAAGCCAGAAGGCCACGTATATCCCACGCCGTGAGTACAGTACTACCCTGCGTCTACTCCACAGATAGCCCCAGGGGCCATCAACGATACAAAACGATGAGCGTAGATCTGCTTAGTTGTGGCATCCCGCAACACTATTGAACCCTCGCTGCTCTCAAGCTCGCAGGGAATCACAACCTCAACAGCTCCTTCCGCCAAGATCGCCTCAACCAGTAAAGTATCACCATCATCATCCCGCCAGAGTAATTCAATGAACTGCCCCTCAGTAGCTCGGCTGGGATCCCACTGAACAGTTACTACCTCACCCCGCGCCACGGGTTGATTAACTAACAAGGTAATAGTCGTTGCTCGTATCGTCTTACTACTCAGGCTATCCCCACCAATTTGACCGGCCAACACCCCCACCACAATAAGCCCAACAACCGCCAACAAACCAACAATGACAAACGAAGCATTATTCATACTCTTCGGCCCCTCAGCCACGGCGCATAATGATTCCAGGGACTGATTAATTTCTTTGGCATAGTATTTTCTACTGAGTGAGGTGCTTTTCGAGCTACTAATATCTTTCTTCCGACTCTACTTATTATAAAGTAATCTCGCCGACCACTCCAGATTATCAAAACAAGTAATGGCGGTAACAACAAGAGAATAGCATAAACTGTTTGATTAATTCCTAGCAATAGATCAAACAGACCATGAATGAACCAGGGTACTGCAAAGGCTTGCAAGTACAACCAGCCCCGCCCATAAATGGCAAACATTCCCCGAGCCAGCAACACTCCCATTATACCACCGAAGCTTATGTGGGCTAGGGTCGATACCAGAAAGCGGAGGAAAAAGACAAAGACCAGAGTATCAAACATACCCGTCGAAAAGAGCCGAAAAAAGTAGAGAGTATTCTCCAAGGTGGCAAAGCCCAGCCCGACCACCAAACCAAGCACTAAACCGTCAAACACCTGGTCCATCGACCTGGTCAGACGAAACCAGGCAAAAAGCGTTCCATAACGTAAGCCCTCTTCAATCAACGCCACCACTAAAAAAGTAGCGACCGCCGGCAATAAAATGTCTACTGGCGATCTCAACGGCAAGATTGCACCACCAAAATAATGAGCCGTCTCCGGCGACCAGAAAAGCCAAAATCTCTCCGTCCACTGCTCCAGCTTAAGGGCTACCATGGTTAATATCATGCCGCCAATAAAACCTTGGACCACTAATGAAATTGGCACCGGTCGATCATGACGACGCAGATACCACAGCCAGATAAAGAGCCCCGCCGGCAGCAAGCTCAACAAAAAAGCCAGAATGCCAACTGCCACACCAGGAGGTAGAGTGATGGCTTCAGTCATAACGAGCCTTAAGTATACCATCATACCAGACCGTTTGGCGTCCGGCTAACACTGTCACCAATAACTGACAAACTCCCTCAGCGCATGACAGATATGATAGGGTATGATACTAAGAACTATTATTGTCATACATATATGTCACAACGTGAACGCGTCACCGTAACCATCCGCCAAGACCTCCTGCGCAGCCTAGATCGCATGGTTGACCATCAACGCACCCGAAATCGATCCCACGCCCTGGAAGTACTACTCAGCAATGCCTTTGGCACAGAAACGAGACAAGCCGTTATCTTAGCCAGTGGCCGAGGCGTTAAAATGAGACCTTTCTCGTATGAAATACCAAAACCTCTTATCCCGGTTAAGGGACGTCCCTTATTGGAATATAGCATTGAGCTACTGGCCCACTACGGCATTAAAGATATTATTATTACCACCAGTCACCTAGCTACTAAGATTAGCGACCACTTCGGCGATGGCTCCCGCTTCGGCACCAAAATAACTTATGTGCGCGAACAAAAACTATCGGGTACCGGCGGCGCTCTTAGAGCCACCCGCAAATATCTCGACGATGCTCCGTTCATCCTAATGTATGGCGATATTTTGCTTGATCTCGATATCACCGAGTTTTTGCAGTTCCATCAAAATACTAAAGCTGCCATTGGTACCCTGGCCTTAACCTCCGTAGCTGACCCCTCAGCCTTCGGCGCCGTGCGTCTGCGCGGTACCCGAGTGGTTGAATTTTCCGAAAAACCAACAGTCAGCAACGATGTTTCTCGCCTGATTTTTTCTGGCTGCGCGACTTTTAACCCCAGTATATTTAATTTTCTGCCAAAACAGCGCGGACAACTCAGCCTCGAGGAGGATGTTTTTCCTCGCCTTATCGATCAGGGAAGACTCTACGGCTACCCCTTCGAAGGCCAGTGGTTTGACGTCTCGACACCCGAAATATACGAGCAAGTGCTCAAACGGTGGCAAACACAGTAAAGCGATAAACACTACTGCGGCTACAGAAAACGAGTCACCTTTCCAGCGCGGCATCCTTGACACTGAAAAAAATGTGGGTAACTATTCACACAGTATCATACAACGTATGCTACCTTAGTTTCATTACAGTTTTTTTAGTTCCTTTCACGAATGGAGACGCCAGGATGACAGACTACGTCTGCCGCGACCAAGAGTCAAGAATGAAAATGCTGCGAGAAAGTCAGGAACGAGCCGAGGAAAAAGAGCGATTAGCCAAATCACAAAAACCTCAGGAACCAACCGCCGTCACTCCCGAACCCAAAACATCAGCACCAAAACTCCAAAGCGCCTCAGCCGACTAAAAGCAATCCTACTAAAAATGTACCCTCGTTTACCCCGTCCTAGACGGGGTTTTTTATTCCCCGACTAAAATCTATCACGGCCCACCAAGCCAGGCAGAATGTAATTTTTAGGTCAACGCCACTTTAAAGCCATCGGCACAGCAAACCTTATCGGGAGAAGGCTTGCAGGGCTAGCCAAGCGGCGCCGACTCGGCCGGCTTCGTTACCAAGTTTTGCTCGCTGCACCTGACGCGCCTCAAGGGCCCGCGACACAAAACCCTGTCTATTTGCCTCAATAGCTTCTCGCAAGGTTTCCAGTAACCAGTCACTAGCCATCATTGCTCCACCAATTGTAACCCGATCGGGAAAGCTAATAACTGACATACCAAGAAGTCCGCGTGCCATCCAGGTCAGCGCCTCACCCAGTATCTGCTGAGCTAACGCATCGCCACTACTCGCTCGCTGTGATAATAATTTAGGTGCCTCTCGAATATCGGCCAACTCAGGCAAGGTGATCTTGGTGGCTACTATGCCAGCAGTCACTGCCGCCCGCGCCTGCTCTACTAATCTCGGTACCGCAATAAGTGCTTCCAAGTCTACCGTGGATCCGCACCCACACCGCCAGTCAGCTGCTTCCCAGGACACTGGCAAATGTCCCGCTTCCCAACCGTACTGAACTAATCCTTCAACCACGAACCCTACGCCAATACCGGTTCCCCAGGTCAAATGTAAAAGTGAGCGGCTAACCTCCCCCGATCCCCAACCCAGTTTCCACTCTGCCAGGGCAGCACAATGAGCATCATTTTGAACCACAAACTGAGCAGTATTCCAGCGCTCAGTAAAAATATCTTTCACCACCTGAGGCTGATCACCAGTTTGCAAGTCCGTAACATTAGCCATGGCTAGAATGGTTTTACTATCTCTGCTCAGTAACGCTGGCAGCGACAACCCCACCGGCACCCCCCCCTCCGGTGCCAGTGCCGCCACTACCTCCGCAATAGCATCAAAATATGCTACTGAACCCTCGGCTGCTGCACTAGCCTGTTTAATTTCCTGGAGCAACTCAAGCTCAGCTGAGTATCGAGCCCCTTTTATCCAGGTAGCGCCGGCATCAACCCCGATTACTTCTTGTTCAACCATAAGAAATTGCTAGCTAAGAGAGGTATATAACCTACTGTAATAATTTTTGGAGCTGCTGCCAGCCCTTATCGTCAACGCCAAACCGGCCAAAATCAAAATCATCATACCGCCCATAGCCATGCCAATCAGAACCACCGGTCAACAACAAGCCACTATGATTTAACAAACTCTTCAGCTGCCGAACCAATGAGGCGCTATGAAAGGGATGATACACCTCAACGCCATCAAGACCACTCGCCCTCATTACCTTCAGCAAGTCAGTAAAATCCTCCCAGCTATGGTCCCGGGCCACCGTACCCGGATGAGCCAATACCGCCACCCCACCTGACGCGTGAATAAGATCAATAGCTGCACCAGGAGATAGTGCCCACTCGCCATACGGCACCGAACAAGGTCCACCGGTAACAGTCAACGACCGCGCCTCCCGAACCGACAAGCCATACACTTCTGTTAATAACGTTGCCACGTCGTAGGAAAGATAGCAGGGTGCTTCCTGAGCGGAGCGCTTGGCCACAACCTGCTCAAACCTAATATCTCCATACCCCGCCCGCTGACACAATTTCAAAATCTCCTGCGCTCGCGCCTCGCTACCCTGGCGAGTCGTGGCCAGACCATCACTGAGCACCTGACGATCGAAAGACCTAGCATATCCCAGGACATGAACATCCAGGTGCTCATGAAGCGCACTTACTTCAACGCCTTCAACAAAAGCTAGGTTATGGTCAGCAGCACTCAGCGCCGCTTCAGCCAAGCCCCAACTACCGTTGTGATCTGTCAGCGCTATTCCAGCCAACCCACGCTCGGTCGCTTCAGCCAACAATTTGTCTGGCTGCCAGTCACCATCAGAATATGTTGAGTGTAGGTGTAGGTCGTACATAGTAACGCTTAAACCTCGGTTGCTCCCTTCCCCCCAGACGAGGAAGATTTGAAACGGTCCGGCTCAAAAGGTTTAAGGCGAACTATGGTCACATCTGCCTTACCGACTGAAGCCAACAGCCGGCGCACAGCTACCTCACCAGGCGGCTGATCGTAACCCAGCGCCAGCACATCAAAGTCTGTTTCACTCAGTCGCCGATACGAGGTTGGCTCATCGTCCCCCAGCAACACCTGGTCTACCTCAGCTATTTCTTGCACAGTAGTTAAGCGCTCATCTTGCGGCTGACGCGGCTGACGCTGTTTCTCTGCTCGGATTGTTTCGTCACTCGCTACCACCACGATTAGCCGATCTCCTAAAGCCTTAGCCTGTCTAAAGAAATCGCGATGGCCTTGATGCAATAGATCGAAGGAACCAAACACCAGCACCGTCTTCATATCACAGGTATCTTCTTTAGGTGTGACAATCTTAGTCAGCAACAAACGCGCCAGCCTCCACTCGTATCCCTTTCTGCCCTTGCTCCTGCTTCTCATCCAGCCATTGCTCAACTTCTGTTAAGGCCCCCTGATTGAGAGATTGAGATATTGCCGTCCCCTCAGGCGCCTGCGCCGGAGCCATCAGCAACAAGGTCACCATCAAATACAAAGCTACCACTGAGAAGACTACTACTAACGCCAGGTCAAAAGCAGTTCGATGTCTAAGCAGCAATTCCCCGGGTAAGTTCCACCACCACTGGCGAATATTTAACCACCAACGCTTAGCAATTTCCGCACTTGAAGTTTTTTCCTTCATGGCTCTTTTAGTACTAATAGTACGCTCGCCTCCAGCAAACCAGTGCTAGCTGGAACCGGGATAATTGCTTGCCCGGACGGAAGTCCAGCTGGAGCCACTGGCACAATACCAGGCACGGCCGTGTTAGACGATTTAATGGTCCAAGACGGTACGGCCAAAAGCCACGGCGCATGCTCGACGGCGTGTAAAAATTGCACGAGTTTCTCCGGCGCACCAACGGCAATCAATTTGATCTCCGCCTCAACAAATGAACCCGGAACTCTCTCCTGCGGCGGCACCGTGGTCTCGTCGACAACCTCCGTTATCGTTGGAATCTGAAGCGCCACCACGGCGTCAGTCGCTAGACCCTCCAGGGTGCTCACCACCACACCCACTTCAGCCCGGGTGACTATTAAATCATCGAGACGCTGGATACGCTCTTGAGAATTTCGCAACTCATTGAGTTTGGCCAACTCGTCGAATCGCGCCTCTTTCCCTCGAGGCGAGCCCGATCGACGGCCGGCCGAGTTCACCAGCAACTCGGCGACCTCCTCCGCCTCGCCGATCTCGCACAGCGTGGAGAGACGCTCGGCCGAAACCCCAATCACCAACACCCGCCGACCAACCCGCACCAGAGCCAAACTCT
>JACZRJ010000163.1 GCA_022574795.1 Patescibacteria group bacterium
ACCAAGTGAACTACCAAGGTCCGCTGTCGGTTGAGTGGGAAGACATCGGCATGGACCGTGAAGCTGGCGCCAGGGAAGCGGCCGAGAATGTCAGGAAGTGGGACTTCGTCCCCAGTAAGGTTGCCTTCGACGCAGCCTTTGCTGATCAAGACAAGTAATTGCCAGCTTGGTACCTTCCAAAAAACCTACGAGATATCACCGGTATGCACATCGCTGCCGGTTTTTTATTATTTGCCGAAATGAGCGAGCGCCTCATTTAAGAGGCGCCGAGAATTTCGTGCTAAATAATAACCCTTTACCCTGCAACTAAGCCGCAGCTGAGTCGCAACGAAACCCTGCGGTTAGGGCGCAAACCCCGCCTCAGCGGGGCGCAGCGAAGTGAGTCGTAGGGCGAAACCCCCATCAGGACGGTTCGGGGTACCTAGTTTAACTGAGCGCGTTACTCTTTTGAAGAGCTGCCATGAATTTCTAGAAATTAATAACCCCGGACCAATTCGTCAGAATTTGGTTCGGGGTAACTAGTTCAACCGAGTACGCTACTCGTTTAGCGCAGCGACGAATTTAAAGCGAGATTTATCTGCCGAGTAGTAAATATTGACCTGCTGCTTAGTCCATGTCATACAGTAGCCCTGATCGTCTTATTTCTTGGACGGACCAAGAGGCGGTCAATTTGGACGTTAACAACTAGAATCAGGAAGGGTTTGTGATTATGGACACTGTGAATATTGCTTTGATTGGTGACGGATTTATGGGTAGGGCTCATTCAAATGCCTGGAGCCAAGTAGGAAAGTTTTTTGACCCGCCAGTTAGGCCAGTGCTGCACACAGTTTGTGCACGAGAGGCAGATAAATTGGCGCGGTTTGCCGAGCGCTGGGGCTGGCAGAATACTTCCACCAATTGGCACGACGTGGTTACCAGTGCTGATATAGACCTGGTCGATATCGCGACACCAAATGATACGCATGCTGAAATTGCGATTGCCGCTCTCAAGGCTGGCAAGCATGTGGCTTGCGAGAAGCCGTTGGCAAACACGTTTTATGCGGCTCGCCAGATGCGGGACGCAGCTCGGGAAGCATCGGGCAAGACCTCCACGTGGCTCAACTACCGGCGCTGCCCAGCCGTGGCGTACGCGTACAAATTGGTTGAGGACGGTGTTCTCGGTGATATTACTCGAGTAGACGCCGCTTATCTCCAGGATTGGGCCGATAAAACTGTGCCCCTGATCTGGCGATTTGATAACGAGGTGGCTGGCTCCGGTACGTTGGGTGACCTGGTGGCTCACGTTATTGACATGGCTCAGTTCGTCACCGGCGAATTAATCACCGAAGTGGCCGGGGCTTACCTTAAGACCGTTATCGATCAGCGCGAGCTGCAAACTGGCGACGCTGGTGGAGGGATTGCTGCCGACACTGAGAGGACTGCTGAACGGGGCAAGGTTACGGTTGACGACACCGTGGCTTTCACTTCACTGCTCTCCGGCGGCGGGGTGGCCACATTTCAGGGGGCCCGGCAGGCTTGGGGGAATGAAAATCGTAATCGGCTTGAAGTCAGCGGCTCCAAGGGAGCCCTAAGATTTGATTTCGAGGACATGAACGTGTTGTGGCTCTACGACGCCACGCGGCCCAGAGGTGTACGAGGCTGGACGCGCATCATGTGCACGCACGCTCCGGATCATCCATATGTCGACAACTGGTGGCCAGACGCGCATCTGCTGGGTTACGAACATACTTTCGTCAACCAATCCTATGACGTATTGCTTAGCTTGGCGGGTCAAGAGCCAACCGTTCCACTCCCTGACTTCGAGGATGCTTTCCAAACTCAGGGTGTGCTGGCAGCTGTGCAACAATGCGCAGAATCCAGACAAGTTGTTCCGCTGGCTTCGGTCGAATGATTCAAATACAGTAATGTCCAAAAAAACATCGCGGTGCTTATCTATACAAGTAGCGCCGCTTTTTAATTAACTGAATAGTGCGGCAACGATTGACCACTTGGTGAGAAGTAACAGTAGCAGGGTGATGATTACGCCACCCCTAAAGAAGACGCGCTCGACAAAACTGTCGGTGGTTACCCGCACTTCCTCGGGCCCTG
Source organism: Patescibacteria group bacterium (assembly GCA_022574795.1). Classification (GTDB taxonomy): domain Bacteria; phylum Patescibacteriota; class Andersenbacteria; order UBA10190; family UBA10190; genus JACZRJ01. Next base: position 2,089 of record JACZRJ010000163.1, read on the forward strand.
GCGGGATTTTAATATGAGTGGGCAACGGCCAAA
>JACZRJ010000016.1 GCA_022574795.1 Patescibacteria group bacterium
CGCGCGGCTCGCGGCAGCTCAGGTCTCCACGCCGACCGAAGCGGCGAACTCCAGCATTTCTCTCGCCGTTTTGACCATGGCGTAATCAATCATATCGCTCTCGTAGACGACGGCGGCCGAGCCTTTGCGTTCGGCCTCCTCGAATGCGCGGATGAGACCCTGGTTGTAGGCGATTTCGTCGGCCGACGGGCTGAAAACTTCGTTGATGATCGGGAGGTGTTACCGAGTGCTGCTGAGCAGGTCTGGCGCTCGGTTGATATTGCGGCAGGAGAGCATCTGGTGGTCTGGCGCTATCGATCAGCGGCGACCAGGCGAGCTTTGGTCTTAACCTTACTCGGTCTAGGATTAGTGATTGTTTTGTGGTGGGGGCCCGGTTTATATAGACAAACCAGCAAGCGTAGTTAGTCTTTGTTACTCCCGGGCATTCTTTAGAGGGTTAGCTAAGCTCAATAGTGTCGCCTTCGTCTGGGCGCATGATGGTGAGATTTGGGTGAGAGTTGGCTAGCTGGCGGCGAAATTCGTCGGCTGGTTTCGGTTCGCCGTGTACTAAGATTAGTCGTTCAAGTCCTTTGATCTGGCTGAGGAAACTTTCGAGTTGGGTGCGGTCGGCGTGAGCTGAAAATTCGTTGAAGGTGATAATTTCGGCTTTGACAGCAAACCAGTCGCCGTAAAGCTCGACTTTTTTAACGCCCTCGAGCAGACGTCGGCCGAGCGTTCCTTCGGCTTGATAGCCAGTGATAAAAATGGCGTTGTTCGGATCGGAGATACAGTGACGGAGGTGATGAACGACTCGACCAGCTGTCATCATGCCGGAGGCGGAGATGACAATAAAGGGACCCGCTTGATTGTTTAAGGCTTTGGAGTCATCGACAGATCTGGTGTAGGTGAGGTTTTGAAAGGCTAAGGGGCGGTGGTTTTTAGTCTGGTCAAAGTCTAGCCAGGTATCGCTGTCGTAATCATCTTCGTGGGCCCGGAAGATCTCAGTGAGGTCAGTGGCGAGGGGCGAGTCGACATAGATTGGCAGGCGAGGAATCTTACCTTGATTGGTCAAATTATGTAGTAGGTAGACGATGGCCTGGGTGCGGCCCAACGAGAAGGCTGGAATAATAATTTTCCCCTGGCGCTTGACCACACGATTGATGGTGGTGGCCAGCCGGTCGGTGGCTTCAGCGAGGGGTTGATGTTGTCGGTTGCTGTAGGTACTTTCGAGCAGCAAGGTGGTTATTTCTTCCACGGGCACTTGGGGATCATACAGCAGCGGGGTGCCTGGAGCACCGAGGTCACCGGTATAGGCAATTCGTCCAGGCGAGGTCTGGCCGGTAAATTGCAACACGCTGATAGCGGAGCCTAAGATATGGCCGGCATCATACATTTTAAGTTGCAGGCCACTTGTGATGGTGTGCCACTCGTTAGATTCTCTGACATACGGCACGGTTTCAAAATGCTTCATCACGGCTGGGATGTCGCGGTGGGTGAAAAGCGGTGCTTGCTCTTGGGGAGTACCAAGTTTGTGTTTTCGTCGGTACTTAGCATCGCTATATTCAATGCCGGCGGCATCTTCAAGCATGCGGTTGGCGACGTCAGCGGTAGCAGCCGTGGCGAATATTTTTCCAGTAAAGCCACGCTTGACCAACAGAGGTAACATACCGCAGTGATCAATATGGGCGTGTGAGAGTATCACATGGTCAATAGTCTTAGGGTCGAAGGGAAATTGTCGGTTACGCGCTCGAACGTCAGGCAGTCCTTGAAAGGTGCCGCAGTCGAAGAGGATACGATGCTCTCCGGTATCTAAGAGGTGTTTGCTGCCGGTGACCCGACCGGCGCCGCCATAAAATGTCAGTTGCATAGTGAGTGAGGTATGTTAAGGGCAATTAGTTAGACCGGTGAATTCGTACGCTGCCACCCGCCAGCGTCGATCATAGCGGCCGACGGTCTTTTGTTCGAAGAGAAATTCGAACTGGTTTTGGTAGGCTGAGTCGTGAATTACCGTAAAGCGATTGAGGTCATCGTGGTCAACGAGGTAGCTGATGTTGTTTTCACAGAGCCAGCCTACTTGTTGAGCCGGAGTGAGGTCTTCTTCAAACGGCTCTAATAAGTGTTGTTGGTATGAATGTAAGCGGTAAATACCATCCCCGATAGTATAGTCTACTTCGACAGCACCGGTGCCGGGATAGTTAGCTAGCTGCTCGGCTACGGTTGTGGCCACGAAGTAGGCGGCCGCGGGATAATTTACCTTATCGATAGCTACGTCAAGATTGGTGAGACTGACGGCACCCAAAAGGGTGACCGTTAATACTAAGGGGGCGACTCTGACGGTTAGGCGCCAGGTAGCCAGGGTACTGGACTTGGTTCTGGTGACCGTGGGAAGGCTTGTCCAGGGCAGGAGGAGGGCGGCAATACCAATGGCGAAAAAGGGAAAGGTTTGTTGAAAGAGCCGGGGAAGAGGATTTTGCCAGGTAGCGATGAGCAGCTGGCTCAGTAAAATACTGAGGACCACCAGTCCTCGCCAGCGGCCCACGCGTAGAATCTCGAGTAGTCCGATGACAGCGGCGGCGATAATAATCAGATTTATTTCTTGTGACCAATCCCGACCGCCGGCCAGAGCCCACTGATAAAGAGTGACGATAAGCGCAAGACTAAAGAGCCCACTGGCTAATTCTGGCAGGTACCAACGGCGAATGAATGATGGCGGGCCGCGATACCAGCGGGCGGAATGTTGCCCGAGATAGATTATCAAGAGAACGCCGATAGTTAGGAGTAGCTGGCCTTGGCCATTTTTTCTTAAGCCTGACTCGGAGCTTGGTAGCCAGGCAGTGGTTAGCTTTTGCTTGGCTAGATCAGAATTCTCGGTCCAGAATTCGCGGAGGCTTAAGGCTTGCTGTCCGGTATTGCGGTGGAAATGATCTGAATCAAAGGGGTTGCCGAGCTGCCGGAAGCTTTCATAGAAGTAGGTTGAGGTGATCAGCAATAAGGGAATAGCGACCGCAGCCACCAGGCGCATAATTTTTCCCGGCGAAGTTTTTCTGGCAATTAACATGATGAGATAGGCTAGGCCCATGATGGCAATGGGTAGGTAGGCCTCTTGGCGAGTCATACCCATGAGGCCGAGGACGATACCCCAGAGCACGGCTTGTCTGGTAGATTTAACGCGGAATAGCAGGGCGATACTAAAGACTAGGAAAAAGGTATAGAGATGATGAGGTCGGGGGCGGACACTGGTAATTATGAAATCACTGTTGAGGTAGAGCAGGGCTAGGGCCGCAACGCCGACAATCGGGCGAAAGCCGAGGCCAGAGACGAGCATGATGATGGCTAGGCCTAGGCCAACCGTGGCGATGACACCAAGAATTCTTCCCCAGAGGAGATCTGGTATCGCTGGCAGGATCGCTGGTGTTAAAAAGAGGGGATACAAGGGTAAGCGAAAGGTTTTGATGGTTAAGGGATTGGTGCCTTCAGTTAATATCTTGGCGGCGCCAAGGTAGTAGTAGGCATCGCCACCGGGGTCTCCGGCCAGCAGGACGAGAACGTTGGTTTGCAGCAGGCTGCCAAGCAAGATGGTTAAAGCGAGCAGAGCAATGAAATATTTAGTTTTGGTGCTGCGGCTGCGGGGGATAAGCCAGAGGGCGGCGAGGCTGATCAGCAGGCTCACGGCGAAGGCGGTAGTTTGCTGACGGTGTTGGCTGAGCCATTGGGTGGTTATGAAGGCTTGGGTTGTTTCACGGTAGGTGCGATAGGCTAGGCTGTTATCTGCCGTGCGTCGGATGGCATAGGGGGCATCAATGGTGGCTCCCGCGGAGCTGAGACTGAGCGAGAATTCTCGCCCGGCAGTATTTGTAATGGTGTCGAACTTGAAAGGCAGGTAATAATCGTCGCGCACCTTGGTGCCGGGTACGGTCACTTGTCGAATAACCTCGTCGGTAGGTATGTCGGCGAGGGTGAGAGTAATTGGTGCGAGATTTGATTGTTGCTTAAGGTCGACAATGAGCACGTCGAGGCGAGATAGAGTATTCGCCTCAAGCTGAATTGTTTGGCGGATGATTGTTTCGCCGGCGAAGGGTTGATGAGCTTCATACTTGTCAAGGCCGACTGTCTCGGTGATTAACCAATCAGCCGGGGCGGTGTACAGGTAGTACAGCGTGCCACCGGCCACCAGTAGGGCAAGAAGGCCAAGCGCTAGCCAGATACGGCGGGGTGACAGGAAGGCTGCCCAGGGCGAGTTGGCAGATGTCTTAGGTTGTTGCGGCGAGGCCGTAGTGGTCATCTATAACCCGCAGTATGACATACGATTATTCTTTTTTCCTTTTTACCCGAGGCCAGGTTACGAATCCGGCTAACAGGATTGTGGCAGCAGAGATGGGTAGGCCCAAGCGCAAACCACGAGGTTGATAGCTGAAGATTAGCTGATGGGTGCCGCCTGGTACGGTGGTGCCGACAAGTCCGGAGTGATTGCTAGCGGGAGAGCCGTTGACCTGCCAGCCGACCGAATAATTACCGTTGAGCGTTACGGTTGTTTGATCAGGCGAGGTGACGGTTAGTTTGATTTTGTTGGGTGTCCATGACTGTACGGTAGCGGTAGCTGCTGGATGCGAGGTGGTTAGATAGGTGGTGTCTTTATTTGCTGTGACCACGCTGAGGGGAGGGGCTAGCGGCGGGCGATAGGACAGGGTGCCGTAGTTGGCCAGGGTGGCCGCGTAGGAGCGGTCTTCGTCCGAGCCATTTAAACGAATAGTATAGGCTTCACCGGTATGGGAGATGGGGCCGGCGGCAGAAGCTACCGGAGGCTTGAGCGGCGGAACCACAAAGGCTTGCTCAGACATAGGATAGGCCAAGCTCATGATATCGATGGCGACCAAGCCGACGAGGGCGGGCACTAGATACTTGCCTTGTCCACTGCTGTGACGACGCAGGGTGTCCAGCCCAAAACCAGCAAGCAAGACAATTGTAATGACGCTGAAAAGCGCGAGGCGAGAAATATTAGAGCGAGGCAGCCAGGTTAGGACGTCAAAGAGAGGCTCGAGCAGGGGACCGGCCGAGGCGGTTAGCAGGCTTAGGGCCGTCCCGATAAGTAAGACCCTGACGATTCGGCGACGCCGTACTTGGGAAGCTCCGATGAGGGCGAGTCCTAAGACAGCCGCGCCAAGGTAGGCTCCGTATTCATGCCAGCCGCCGCCCTGGTTCGGAATAATAGTGGCGCCGTGGAGGTGCCGGCGTAGAAATATATCAGTTAGGTAGGGCAGGGTGAACTGGGAAACATGGTAAAAGTCGTCCGGGAACTCTTTGATCCACCACAGCACTGGTAGCAGCTTGAGAGCTGAGAATCCGGCCGCCCAGAGGCCAACACTAAGCGTTGTTGCCAAGGCGGCGCGGAATCGCTTCGCTATTACGATGAAGACAAGTAAGGCTGGTACGAGATAGAAGAGCATATAGATGCCTCCTTGGTAGAACATCAGGGCTAGGAAGAGCCCGGTTAGCAGAGCCCATTTGTTGTGCAACAGGTTCCGTACACTGCGATGTCGTTGATTGTATTGATAGGCAGCGAGCCAACTAACCAGGACCCAGGGGATCCAGGCGGTGGCCAGATGTTGAATGTGCCCCTCGACGAATTTTAGTAGAACAGTGGCGCTGACCGGGTAGGCGATGGCTGTTAACAGGGCGCCCTGAGTGGAGAGACCGAGTCGTTTGCTGAGAGTCAGCATGCCCAGCCCGCTGATTACTATTGAAATCAACAGGGCTGCTTTGAAGCCAGTGGGCACGTCTAGAATAAGTTGGGGTAAGAAGGTAAACGACAACCCGGCGAATTCAGGATCGCCAAGGCCAGCAATCCCGCCATAGTTGTAGGGGTTCCAGAGGGGAAAGGATTTGTAGGTTAGCACTGTCTGCTTGAAGCCCTGGTGCATTGATTGATAGAAATCCCAGTCGGACATGCCCCAGAGGTCTGACGAGAACCAGAAGCCAGCGACAGCCGCAGGTAGCGTCATGAGCAAGAGGATAACGGCCACCGTCCAGCGGAAGCGGGACAGTTGTGCTATCAATACGCTGCCCAGTAGCACAACGGCACCGGCGAGCATACCTTTGTTGGTGGCTGGCGTAGTTTTGGTGGGGTGAACGAGAGAGAATGACACGTCATCGCTATCGTTGCCTAGCCCGTCGCGCAGTAGTTGGCCATTGGCGTAGGAGTTTTCGTTGTTGAAAATCAAGGGTAGGTCACGGGTGCCACTGTTACTGATGACCAGGCGCAATTTCTGTTTAGCCTCGGTGGCTAACGGGGGTCCAAATTTAAGCCAGATAGCGAGGGAGTCGTGCCGAAACTCGGAGCGGTCTGGGTAACTGCGAGCCAGTACCGTGTTATCCTCGTCGTAGATGGTAACTTCTATCACCTGGCCCGATAGTTTTGACAGGGGGCTGAAGAGGACTAATCCTGCAATTGGTCTACCAGTTGCTAGAAAGCTCTGAGTGACTTGCTGCTGAGGTTGGAGCGTTAGCGCTGGCAGGACAGCGGCGCTAGAGACAGTGGCCTCCTGCTCGCGACCTTGAGGTTGTTGGCTTACCAGCAGGACTACAACTGCGATCACTAGAGCTGGCAGGACAGTCTTTATTAGGTTAGTAACACGTGTAGTCATAAACACCTGTATTACTGTGAAGGCTTTGCTAGGAATTATCCAATGCACATAAAAAAGCAGCCGGTGTTTAGCCGGGCGGCGGGGAGGCAGATCAATCTTAGTGTGACTGGTTCATAGTCACAGCAATAAAAAATCTCCCAGCAGGGGAGGTATAGGTCTGAACAAAGAAAAAAGCTTATAAAGTGGTTTGTGGGGTGGTGGTGGGGGGTCGAATGTGGAGAGGGTCTTTGAGGAAGGGAGCTTTATAAGCTGGGGGTGATTTGGTTGTGTTGTAAGGTGCGACTGTTTTTTGTTTTGTTAATATGAGTATAGGTATTACCTGAAATAATGCAATGACATTTTGGTGCATTTATGTGGAGAAAGTTATAAAAAGGCTTAATAAAGGGTTAAAATAGTAAAAAAAGTCTCAGTAAATGTAATAAAATCCTGACATTTTTCCTGGTACTTGGTTTATACGGCTGATGTAGCTTTTTAGAGAGGCCTGCAGCTTTGGCCATTTTATGTTCGGTGGTGTGGATAGAAGGGCTTTATCATTTGTGGTGCAGCTGTGGTATTTTTAGAGAGTTATGGATCAAACAGATAAAGCGGATCAAGGAGATTCAACGTCAGCGGAAGCTACGTCAGAATCGGTGTCAAAGCCACCAGTTGCGCCAACGCCACCACCGAGTCCCTCGGATGGCTCGGGAGCGGGGAGTGGTGGGGTTGATGACCACAAAGTTATGGCGATTGTGGGCTACATTGTGCCCTTCCTGTTTTTCATTCCGCTACTGTCGGAGGCTAAGCACAACGCCTTTGCTAAGCATCACGCTAATCAGCAGTTGAATCTTCTATTGCTCTGGGTTGTTGGACAAGTAGCCTCTGGGGCTCTGGCCTTTGTTATCATTGGGATATTCTTACTTCCACTAGTCGTCATCGCTGGAGTTATCCTGATGATTATGGGGATCATTAATGCTACGCAGGGGAACATGAAGTCTCTACCGGTGATTGGTAAACTGCAGCTTATTAAGTAACGCGGGTAATTTTTTAATTTATAAATAAATGTATTATGGGAATAATTGGAGAAGTTGGGCAAAAAGTTAAAGATGGCATCATTGGTACTCTTAAGGGAGTTGATGAGATTTATGATGCGCTCTTCAGCACAGTGCGGGATAATGTTGTTGAGGCACTTAAGGGAGCGGAAGATGTAACAACGACAGCGACGAGCTCAGCTGCAGATATTATAACTGGTGCGATCGAAGGTGTAGCTGATGTTGGCAGCGTAACTGGAGGTGCGGTACGTGATATTGTGCGGGGCACATTACAGGGTGTAGCAGATACCGGTGGCGATGTTGGTTCACTTGTCACTGGCACGGTGTCGGCTTCAATTAAGGGTGTGAGTGGCACCGGTGGCGACGTGGTTGATGCCGCTGTGCAAGCGACCCAGGGTGCCATTGATGCAGTAAAGGCGGTCGGAGGTAATGTGGGCACCGCTACGAAAGATGCAGTGACCGGGGCAGTTAAGGCGGTTGGTGAAGTGAGTAATGAAAGCATTGATGCAGTGAAGACTGCGCTGACAAAATCAATTGAAGGTGCCGAGGACGTCATCAAGGCAATTTAATTTAGCGACAGTCAAGGGAAAAGGCAGCTTCGATAAAGGAGCTGCTTTTTTGTTGATTGGTTTCTTAACAATTTGCAGGTCTGTGTGCTGATAGA
>JACZRJ010000017.1 GCA_022574795.1 Patescibacteria group bacterium
GGCGTTGCCGCCGCAGTTGGCGTTGGCGTTGGGGTCGACGTTGCCGCCGGAGTTGGCGTTGGCGTTGGGGTCGACGTTGCTGCCGGAGTTGGCGTGGGACTAGCATGCCCCGCAGATACTCCTTCGAGTGGGTATATCACCGAGGGGAGAGTTGCCAAAACAGTCACAAACATAATTATCGTCGACGCCAGCACCAGATAGGTCAACAATTTACCGCCCCGCTCCTTAGCCTCACAGCATGCCTTGGTCCCTTTCATAATATTATTTGTCTACTAACCTTAGCTGGATTATTACCGGTAACGCAACGCTGCCCGAGCCGGTGCACCATCAAGATCTACTGCCAAAGGTAAACACAGCAGCTCATAGCTACCCGCCTCAATCTCAGGCAACCACAGGCCCTCCAGAATGATAATGCCAGCCTCCAATAACAGAGCATGTGTTTGGTCTTTGATTCCTTTCTTTTTTATTGAGGGGGCATCAATACCTACTAGCACCACTCCCCGCTCAGCTAGTTCTCGTGCGGCGCTCTCCTCCAAAGCCACAAACGATTCATCGAATACCTCCTGCCCTGTGCTAGAGTTTATTGTTTTAATCAGCACACGTTCAGCAGTCGTCTTCGGTAGCTGGGAGCCTGAGATAACCTCAGTCGCCGCTGTCAAATCAATAACCTCAGCCGGCCCAGAAAACTGACCCAGCCCGTAGCTAGCTGTGCCGGCAGCTCCTGCGGTAATATGCGCCGGCGCATCAATATGAGTACCGCTGTGCGAACCCAGCACAATCTTAGTCACCGCACTACTGTTCTCGTCAGCCAGCGCCACCTGCTTAAAAGCAACCTCAGGATTGCCAGGATATATCGCCATACCAACACGCAGGGAACGCGTAATGTCTACCACCGTACCAGCCTGCATACCTTGCATACGTTGTAGTGTACACTACGGCCACATGAACAGAGCCAGCCACCAGCCCACAATTATTGTCATCTTCGGAGCCACGGGAGACTTGGCCCAACGCAAGCTACTGCCAGCCCTCTTTCATCTCTACTCCAACGGGTATTTACCCCAAAAAACTCGTATCCTAGGACTCTCCAAAGACCATAACGACAGTAGTAGTTTTCGAAAATTTGCTCGAAATGTTATTGAGCGTTCTGTTCACCAACACCGAGCGGAAGAACTATCAGAATTTCTAACCACGCTCGATTACTTAACCGGCGAATTTGAAAATAAAGAACTGTACCGCAAGATAGCTCAAGAGCTGGCCGCAATTGACGAGCGGGAATTCAAGCTGTGCTCAAACAAATTGTTCTACTTAGCAGTACCTCCCGTAGCCTACGATCACATTTTCGACCAGCTCGCCCGCTCTGGACTGACTATCCCCTGCGGCGACAGTGAGGGTTGGACACGTGTGCTTGTTGAAAAACCGTTCGGTAAAGATTTAGTAACTGCTCAAGCTTTAGACCGCAAGCTGGGCAAACTGTTCCAAGAAGAGCAGATCTTTAGAATTGACCATTATCTGGCCAAAGAAACCGTCCAAAATATTATTACCTTCCGTTTCGCCAATGCGCTCTTCGAGCCAGTTTGGAATAGAGAGTATATCGACCACGTCAAAATAACCTTATGGGAAAAATTTGGCGTGGGCCAACGAGGCTCATTCTACGAAGACGTCGGAGCACTGCGGGATGTTGGTCAAAACCACCTGCTCCAAATGCTCGCTCTTATCGCCATGGAAGATCCCATCAAACTTGAAGCTGACGCTATCAGGTCGGCCCGTCAGAAAGTCCTCGATCAGCTCAAGCCACTTAGTCGACAGCAAATACGGGGCAGCGTAACTCGAGGGCAATATCAAGGCTATCGTGAAGAACAAGAAGTCGCTGCCGAATCAGAGACCGAGACTTTTTTCCGACTAACCGCCCAGGTGAACAATAAACGATGGCGAGGTGTACCGTTCATATTAGAAAGCGGTAAGAAAATGGCCGCGCAAAAAGTTGAGATCAAAGTGACCTTTAAAGAAAAGGAGTCGTGCGTCTGTTCGCCTGACGATAAGCAAATACATCAAAACGTACTCACTATCCACCTGCAACCTGATGAAGGAATTTCTTTAGTCTTTTGGGCCAAGAAACCCGGACTCGAGCATGAGCTAGAGCCAAAAACTCTTTCCTTCTTCTACAAAGACTCTGACCTCCAACAAGAGCTGCCCAGCGCTTACGAAAAAGTTCTCTATGACTGTATTCGCGGCGATCAAACCCTCTTCACCAGCACCGAGGAAGTGTCTGCCGCCTGGCGCTTCATCTCACCAATCTTGAAAACCTGGAGCAACGTTCCTCTGATCGAATACCAACCAGGCAGCCAAGGGCCAACCTAACCAGAGGATTTTTTTACCTCGTGTCCGCCAAACTCTTTTCTTAAGGCCGCAATTAATTTGGCTGAAAAGGGCTCCGCCTGGCGTGAATCAAAACGAGCATAAAGCGCTGCGGTGTTTGTCCAAAAAGGCACCGCCTGATCAACGGCCTCTTTAACCGACCAGCGCCCCTCACCATTATCTTCGACATAGGCCTCAATATCTGACAATTGCCCATCTCGCCTCAGAGCCTGCGCAGCCAGCTCCATCAAAAAAGATCGCACAATAGTACCCTGGCTCCAGAGCTCAGAAATTTGGGCTAAATCTAAGTCCGGGTACGAGCCATCCTTGAGTAGGTGAAAACCCTCACCGATCGCCTGCATCATGCCATACTCAACAGCATTGTGGACCATCTTGACGTAGTGTCCCGCCCCAACCGGACCAACATGGGCATAGGCCCCCGGAGCTGCCAGCGCCTCAAATACTTCGGTCAGCGGCTCCACCTGGGCTTTCGCCCCCCCCACCATTAGGGCGTATCCCTTAACCTCACCAGCCAGACCGCCACTCACGCCAACATCCACAAACCGAATATCACGCTTGGCTAAGGTGGCACCGTGTCGCTGGGCGTCACCAAAGTGAGAATTGCCACCATCGATAACAGTGTCTCCGGCAGCCAACTCCTTACCGACCGCTCCAATCGTATCGCGGACTGCCTCGCCGGCCGGAATCATCAGCCAGATCACGCGCGGGGCATTAAGCTGAGCAATGAGCGATTCAAGGCTGCTCTCAAATGTTCCGCCAGCCGACTCAACTACCGCTGCCGCTTCAGCATTCTGGTCATAGGCATAAACCTCCAAACCAGCTTTTAGCCATCGCCGGAGCAAACCGGCGCCCATCTTACCAACTCCAATCAAGCCAATTGTCATATCCGACTAAGCATACTGTATGTCCTAACCCTTGCCCACAAAAATAAACACTAGCTCACCTACCTGTTTCTGCAGTAGCATAGCAGTACGACACTATGATTGCTCTCTCTCAACATCTCCTACTCTTTGGCACCTTTTTCCTCTTCGGCTTTACCCTGGGAGTGTTGCTGGGCTACTCACTAATCGAAGCGGGCGATCATAAATTATGACGGGGGCCGAAATAATAACAAACATTCTGCAAGCCTTTGGTTTTTTGGCACTGTATCTATTTATCGGCTTTGGACCAGGCTTCGTTATCGGTCTAATGATGGCTAACCTGGTCATTGGCAGGGGTAAACCAACCCTGATGCAAAAACACACCACCAATAAACAATTGGCGGCTCAACATAATGCTCAATGGAATCCAGCCCACGAACGCTGGCAAAAACCAAAGTAGTTAAAAGCGATCCCCCTTTACCTTGGCTCCGCGCGCCGGCGAGGCGACAAGCTACTCGCTAACAATGACTGATCCTATCAAACTTGGATTCAGATGATCATGAAAGGCCCAGGTACCAGCCTGAGCAAAAGTATAGGAATACGTTTCTCCGGTAGCTAAAGGCTTGAACGCATCGAAGCCTGCCAGCACCTGATGGGTGGGATGCACAACTGACGCCGGCCAGTGAGAGGCCTGCCCATTGTTAACAAAGTTCACCGTACTTCCCGGCGCTACGGTAACTGTGGCTGGCGTAAACCCGGTATCGTCCATCGAAATAGTAACCTCAACGATCTCAGTCGCCGGACTTGTGGTGGGCTCTTCAGCAGTAGTGCTTGTCTCCCCAGGACCAGTAGTTGGCGGCTCATCTATCGGAGCCTGCTGTAATAACGAACCACCCGATGATGATCCGGCCGACTCATCGGTAAACTCAACAGCCGTATCCTCTTTTTCCATCACCTCGAAGTCCCCATTAGGTTCCGTTGATCGGAAAGCAAGTAAACCAATCACCACAATAATCGCAACTACGATAATGCTACCCACCACAGTTAATCCTTTCATACCTACATCCTACCAGCGGGCACTAAAATTAGGCAAGTCTTAGTAAAAAATAAGTGCTTTTTAAAAAAGAGTTAGGACGATCCTGATTAATTGTCAGCCACGTCGAATTCATTTCGCGCGGCGAAGCACCTTGAATGGGAAGGTAGCCGAACAAAGTGAGCGAATTGGAGGGGGGGGACCCCTGCTGGGTTCCCTCTTAAAAATCAAAGCAACTGATCAAGCTGTGCCTTGACCGCCTCGTATGGTAACGCCCCGCTCACCGGAATTTTCTCACCATTTGGCCCCAGCAATATTGAGTAGGGTGTGCCTTGGCCACCTGCGGCGGCGGCATCAAGCAAGTCCGCATCAATACGATCACTGTGCTTATCTGATCCCAAGCAGGTCGCAAACTGCTGGGCATCAGCTACTCCAACTTCAGCCGCCCGACTTTTCAGCTTATCATCGGTCAAATCAGCCCCTGTCTCTGTGGTCTCAAACAAATGATCTAACAACTCCCAGAATTTACCCTGATCAGCAGCACACTCAACTGCCACTGCTGCTTGTCGCGCGTTAGGATGAATTTGTTCCAGGGGGAAATGCCGATACACCCAACGGACATCTTCTGGATTTTCAGCGACGATTTGCTGCAACGTTGGATGAAACCTCTTACAGAACGGACACTCTAAATCAGAATATTCAATAATCGTCACTTTAGCCGAGTCCGGCCCTCTAATGTGATCATCGGCAGACACTGCCCTAATATCACCGATCTCAGGCGCGGCTGGCTCTGGCGCTTCTCCCCCGGCCACCGCCGCTCCCGGTCCGGTACTAGTAGCAGCTCCGCCACTATAATATATCGCGGCTGCGATCAGTGCCCCAGCGATCACGATTGCGATCGACACACCAGGGGAGCTCTGGCGACTAGCCTGATGGGTTGCTGAAGTAGTTTCTATAGAATTCACAGAGGGTATATATGGTTATGAGTAATCGTAATAGCGTAAGCCATAACAACCATCTCAGCAAGCAGTGTCGAGGTACGCCCGGTAGACTAGCTAGCGGCCAGACAATACTGGCACTTGCCGCACCAAGGTCTTGTAGCTCCGGTCAAAAAATCTAATTCCTTAATCTCCTGCCAAACCTGCTTAATGGTACTGACCAATTCTGCCACATCATCGTCAGTGATATCATACTGCCGTCGAACAGTTGCACCCGTCCGCCGGCTGGCTTGCACAAAATCGATCACCCCGGCACCAAGCGTGTACTTAAAACGCTCCGAACGCTCGCCCAGCATTTTGTAAAACACTAGTTGGCGCCAATAGGCTCCGCCTCGCTTCAGCTGCGCCGCCGCCCGATCTGGATTACCTGTCTTATAATCAATGACGACCGCAGTTGGACTCACCCCAGCTGCAATATCGATCTTATCTATTTTACCAGTCACTGGCAGATCACCGACCCGGACACCATGGCTTTTAAAATCAAACTCCACCAAGGCCTTAGGCTGTAAGTCAGCGCGCCGCAACTCATGGTAGCGGGACAAAGCTTCCCGCCCTAAATCAAGACAATCAGCCCGCTCAACCTTGGTGAGTGGTTCTCGCTGCAGTTGCCGCTCAAATTGCTTCAGTAGATAGGCTTTGCCGGGCACAGTTTTTTGCTCACGATAGCGCAGCTGCCAATCACGTAAGGCAGCATGCACCGCCGTACCAAAGGCCAGTGGCTTGGTTTTCGCCGCTGGCACCCTCAATAAATTGCGGTAATACCACAGCCGTGGACACCTTAGATAATTATTTAGGTGCGTAACGCTCATGGTGTAGTGCGCCAAGCGTTGCTCCAACCACGAACGTACGGCAGCTGCCGTATCTCGCCGCTGAGTTTTAGAGGTACCCTGACTTAAAATTTGAAGCGGCGGTTGTTTTACCTGAGTAATCTCAAAATACTTCTCTGGAATTTCAGCCCAGAAAAGCGAGGGGAGCACCTCTCGACCGGTCGAGCTTAATCTCGACCGAGTTAGGTACAACTGCTTAGCCGCCCGCGTTAGCGCGACATAAAAGAGCCGACGCTCGTCTTCGTTATTATCCTGCCCACCAACTGGATCGTACCGCACAATACCGGGCGGTAAGCGCAACCTGGACCGCTCTCTGAGGTTACCCCAGTGTTTGTCGTTACCACGAATAATAAAGACGTGGGCAAATTCTCTTCCTTTAGCTTTGTGCGCCGTCAGCAAATGCACGGCGGCGTCAGCGCCAGCCTCAGCCCGATACGGCAGAGCAATGGCATAACGACGAAGCAGCCTTAGCCGCTGCACAAAGTCTTTCGTCTCTACCGCCTGATCACCCTTACTGAACGATTTGGCCTCATCAAACAGCGTCCGAATAGCCGCCAATAACGTCGGCCCCTCATTTGCCAAGATCTGCCCTACCAGCCCCGACTCCTGAAGAATTTGACCCATGACCTGCGCTACTGTTTTGGTACGAGTTGCTCGCTGCCAGGCCGCCAATCGTTTAATCAACTCCTGCCAACTAGTCAGATCGCTCACCCCGGCAGCCTTGAGCTCCGCCTCGCTGGCCACCACCGACCACAGGCCTGTGCCGTAAGCCCGAGCTAACACCTTAAACACATCAAGTTCAGCCAAGCCCAGCCATGGATATTGGAGAATGGCACCAAGCAGCTCATCTGACATTTCGCCACTGACATATCTAAGCAAGGTCATCAACTGCTCCACTAACGGCAACCCCAGAACATCTTCTCCTGATTCCAGCCGATTAGGTATTGCTCGCTGGTTAAGCTCATGCCGCAAACCAAAAACGTCGCGATTAAAACGAAACAACACCGCGATGTCCCCGGCACCAACTCCTTGCTCGATAAGCTTCTCGATAGTGTGCGCCACCAACCGGTCTTCATCTTCCTCGGTGACCGCAGTTTGCTGCACCAGCTTGGCCGCTCCCCGCGAATGCGCTGGCACCAGCCTAGCCCGTACCTGTTCAATATACTCCGGCAAGGTCTCCTGATTATGCGCAATCAAGGCTTGCGCTGCCTTGATAATGGTCGGCTGACTGCGATAATTTTTCGTCAGCGACAAGACCGTAATATCCCGTCGATAGCGCACATAAAAAGTCAGCAAGTTCTCCAGCGAAGCACCCTGAAAACGAAAGATTGACTGGTTATCATCTCCTACCACACAAATATTTGGACTAGCCCAGAACGAGCCTAGCAAGCGCAGCAATTCATTCTGGGACCCGTTGGTATCTTGATACTCATCAACGAGAACGTACTGAAATTGCTCCTGATATTTCGCCAGCAAGGAATCATTCTGCTGTAATTGCTGCACCACCTTCAACACCATGTCTTCGTAATCATACCGGCCAAGATTCTTCAACTCCTTAGTATAAGCTCGGTAGAGCTTAAGCAGATCACTTTGTTTGGCCAGATCTTTCTCAGCTTGCGTGTACCACTTCTTCAACTGCTGCTTCAATCGAGTTCTCAGCTTCTGGCGCGCGGCCCGATCAGAGACCTCGCCTCGCCGCCTGACATAGTGATCAAAAAACTGGGTCAGGTGCATCATCGTCGCCTCAGCCCCCAGCAGCTTGGCCTGCTTCTGCAACTCATTTCTAAACTTGGCTACCGCAGCGTCAGAGCGCTCGGTCGGCTTCAACTCAAAAAAATTGTGCCACCAGCGCTTGGTACTACGAATAAACTGTCTGGTTTGTGACAGTAAAACCTGATAATCCCGCTCATTGAACCCTTCCTTTTTAAGTGTCTGTACAGCTCGAGCCACCTCAGTAACAAACATCTCCGGTGCACCAAATGGTTTGAGGGGACTGGTGCCAGGTAGCGCGGCCACTAATTTTTCCCATAATTCTACTCGTTCTATTTCGGCCAGGGCTTGCCAATCCTGCGCTGCGGCAAACAGCTCAGGATTATCTTGAATGATCTCATTACAGAAAGAATGAAAAGTAGCCACCCGAACGCGGTACGCTGCTTCGCCAACTATCGTTAGCAACCGCTCTCGAATCTCGAGAGCGGCAGCGTCAGTAAACGTCAA
>JACZRJ010000164.1 GCA_022574795.1 Patescibacteria group bacterium
TAGAAGATCACCCTGTGTTGTGCTGCAACGGAAGAGTGTTGAAAGTGGCAGGTCTAAGGAAACATATTCTCTTCGTCATTGCTAGCCTGGGGCCACTCTTTGGCACCCTCTGGCTGCCCGTCGCCGCCATTCGGCAATACAGCCTTCCCAAGAAGGAGGACCAAAAATACATCAGGCGAGTGTATGCCAATCAAACAGTCGGGCAGCAGATCAATAGTGCCAATAAAATCAACTAGGCTCGACATCTCGGTCCGTGGCAATGGAACGTATGATGGAACACTGGCAGTTATTAATGCCAACGGTCTAGTGGTGGGCCAGACAAACCTCAGCCTGACTCCAGAAGACCAATGGGTTTACCTTGAGCTTGATCCGCCACTCTCTGCCCGTGATCAGACCTTCACTCTGGCCTCTCCTACTAACGAAATTCAAGACCAAGCCATCTTAATTCGCTATCAACCTCAGTCCGATATCTATACCGACGGTCACATGGTAGTTAAACAGGACCGAACTTTATGATCAAGAGCGCCAAGAACTTAGCGGTGCACTCGATAATGTATGAATGAGCTCCGCTAAGCTTCTACTCAGAGTGAGTATCGCAATAGTGCCTTATAGCATATACAATCATGGCAACGTATGGCAGACGATAAAACAATAAAAACAGCCAAGAAGTGGGGAGTATCTTTTGTAAGCGGCTCGTTTGCGGTAGCTTTGGCACTGCTATTTGTACTGGTGCTACGTAGTCTGGCCGTACAGATCACTCCGCCACCAGAGCCAAGAAATGAGCCGTATCCAGACGTGACAACGCAAGAATTGTGTGAGGCAGAAGGTGGGCGCTGGCTAACGCGACCGACTAAAGGTGAGATTCGAGCTCCCCAGCTGCAGCTGGAAGTAGATAGTCAGCCCTATTGCCAAGGACCATTGAAGTATGAGCGGGATCGCGAGGTGAGGTATGAAGCCAGTCAACAAACGTCCTTATTCGTCTTTGCCATCGGTGGAGCTTTAGCCGTGGCCTTGGCGCTATTAGTAACACAGCTCAAGCCAGTGGCTCCGGGCTTCATGCTAGGCGGCATTGTTTCATTCTTCATTGCCGGGGTGCAAATTTGGCAATTAACGCCGGGGCTAGGCCGACTGATAACAATTGTACTGATATTTGTGGTGCTGGTGGGGATAGGCCTGCACGCCTTGAAGGATAAATAAGGTATTCCTTGTTAAGGTCTCAGCCACCGTTAATTGATTACCAAGGCTGTTATTCTTTAAGCGTCCACACTGAACGTAGTGTTTGCGCCCCACTGAGGCCGCCCTAAGACTCACTGCGTTGCCCCCTGCTGAGGCAGGGTTTGCGCTGCGGCTCAGCCAAATAGTTTTAATGTGGTGGCCGACAATTAAAAAGATTTATAAATCTTTCTAGACAAAGTTTTGAGACCACAGTACAAAGATCACGTAGTTGGCCTTGGTACTTTTTGAAAAAAGGAGCGAGACATGTCCCTTCACGATCAATTGAAGTTGTTAAGACAGTGCGATCAGCTCATAGATCTAATTGAGCTTGAGGTATGGCTTCAGACTTACCACATCACCAGAGATGATGATGCCAGAAGAAGGCTACTGGTGGACTCGGGATATAATCCGACCATAAAGTGGGCTCGCGATACAAGTATTTGGGAAAGAAACCAAATCGCGGTTCAGCTTGGCTTACCATGGAGAAATCCACACGACTTTGCGCCGAGGGGTTATCAACTGGTTGAGAACGGTATTGTGGTCTGTGCTTGAATAAAATATACCCGGTTCAAGATTGGACCGGTTTTTTACGCACTGGTTCCAATCTCTCACTCGATCCAGAAGAATAAATTACTACCCAAAGGCAGTAAGGTGAATGTTAAAAAGATAAGATACATTACCGGCTCGCCAAACAAGCTTACATTTACCATGGCTTTTGCAGCCCCATGCGCTACACTGTCTGGTCTGCTCTTTTTTTCAACTAAAACTCAACTCGAGGACATGCCATGTCAGATTTTCATAACCGACCGGACGATCGTTCACGCGAACGGAGAGTACTGCTAATTTCCCTTGTCCTAAAAGTTGCTACGGCTATATTGCAATGTAGCT
>JACZRJ010000018.1 GCA_022574795.1 Patescibacteria group bacterium
CTGTGGCCTTTACTACTCCTGACACCTCCAACAACAGCCGAGACTGGATTGGTCTTTACCGCGCTGGTGACCCTTCCGACCAATGGCTCACCTGGCAACGCACCGATGAATCAACTTCCGGCAGCGTAACCTTTACTGTCACCGAGGCTCCAGGGGACTACGAATTCCGCTACGGCAAGAACTTTGAGCGCGTCTTTGTTGCTACCAGTAATGTGGTGACGGTGACGGGGGACCCAGGCAATGGCGATCCCTTTATTAACACCCTAACCCCAGCTGAAGCTGAAGCCGGTCAGCGAGTAATTATTTACGGTTCAGGCTTCTCTGAGGAAAACAATATTATCAGCCTGTCGAGCGATGAGTTTGGTATCACCCATCGTATTTCGCAGCAGTCTTTTGATAACGGAACCGTCACTTTCTTTGATGTTCCTCGCTTTAATGTCCGCGAGGGATCGTGGGAGGTACAACTAACAACTGAGCAAGATCTGGTCAGTAATCGGTTAGCGGTCGACATCATCGACCCCCAAGATTGTTTCCTGATCATTTTCTGCACCCCCACCCACGTCTATACCGCCCTCGGTGATTCTGTGGCCCTTGGCGCCAGCGCTCTACGGGGCTATGTCTCACAATATGAGGATCATATTGAGACTGACAATGCCGGCGTCGTCATTGATCTTGAGAACAATGCCGTGAGCGGCGCTACTAGTGATGTAGTACTGGCCAGCCTCCTGTTTGATCCGGCAGTGCGCTCCGATGTGGCTGAAGCGAAGGTTATTACTGTTAATGTCGGAGGCAACGATTTACGTGCCGCCCGCGACACCTATCGAGATCAAACCTGCGGCGGTGCCGACAACCAGAACTGTATTCGTGAGGCTGTTGAAGATTTCACCGACAATTGGACAGCCATTATTAATGCCATCCAGTCACTGAGAGCCGATGATTCAGTTGTTCGCAGCATGGACGTATATTACCCGTACGTTAACGAGGATTTGGCCACCGACAGCTGGCCGGGGGATGGCACAACCAACGACTTTCAGGTGTTCAAGCCATACGTCGACGAGGTTAATCAGCATATTGCCAGCGTATTGTTTGACAACCAAATCAATTTTGCCCATATCTACTTCGTCTTTAACGGACCAAATGGCACCATCGATCCTGCCGACAAAGGGTTTATCAGCCTCGATGGCTTCCATCCTAATGGTTCTGGACACCGTGTTATTGCCGATCAGCTACGTCAACTTGGCTATAACGCTACCCCATAACTATCAATCCGCTAATTATAGAGAATGGCAGCGTACCGCTGCTATTTTTCGTATCAGGTAATCTAAACATATGGCAACAAGGCTGCTAGCAATCGAAACATCATGCGACGAGACTGGCCTGGCCGTGGTCGAACAACGCGGATCAACCATCACAGTTTTAGCCAATGAGCTCGCCTCACAGACTGACATCCACGCCCTGACTGGTGGCGTGGTGCCTAATGTTGCTGCGCGTGAGCATCTGGCCGTAATGCAGCCGCTGCTAAGGCAAACGCTAGAAACCTCTAACACGGATCGAAACAATCTTGACGCTATCGCTATCACCGTGGGCCCCGGCCTGATGCCGGCCCTGGTCATCGGTGTGCAGGCCGCTAAAGCCTTGTCATTTGCCTGGGACAAACCGCTAGTACCCGTAAATCATCTTGAAGGGCATCTCTATTCCGCCTTGTTATCCACCGTGTCGTCTAAGCGCGCCACGTTTAATAGTCAGGCACAAGAACATTTTCCAGCCTTGGCACTACTGGTCTCTGGTGGGCACACCATGCTGGTGCTAATGACTGATCATCTGAGCTACCAAGTGATCGGTCAAACTCGTGATGACGCTGCTGGTGAAGCTTTTGACAAGGTTGCTCGCTTACTTGGTCTGCCATATCCAGGCGGGCCAGCCTTAAGCCGGCTGGCTGGCGAAGGTAATAGTGACAGCTATGATTTCACTCGTCCCATGATGAACTCGGGCGATCTAGATTTTAGTTTTTCGGGCTTGAAGACCGACGTACTGTATACGGTGCGCAACCTGGACCAAGCCACCCAAGAGCGCGAGCGAGCGAACTTGGCCGCCAGCTTTCAAGCCGCCGCCGTCGAGGCGCTCGTCTACAAAACTAAGCAAGCGCTAGCTAAACATTCGCCCCGAACACTACTTCTGGCTGGAGGGGTAGCCGCCAACCAGCTCCTCCGCCAGAAACTTAAGCAGCTCGCTGAAGCTGAGCAGGTGCCGTTACGTATCGCCCCGTTAGATTTATGTGGTGACAACGGGGTAATGATTGGCTTGGCTGGGCTGCGAGCTTTCCAGGCCAAGCGAACCACGCCCTGGCCAGACCTTGATGCCACCGCCAGATTGTCGCTTGATTCTCTGCCTACTCCTCAGCTCGAGTCGACTCCCGCACACTAAGCAACAACGAGCGCCGCAATTGCGCACAACTTTCTCTTGGACAGGAAGACAAATGATGAGCCAAAGCAGGAAAATCTCTTCGCCGCATGACCACACGCTTGGCGCCGTAAAGCGTTGGTTGAACGCGAACACAACCCAACAGTTGTCGCTCATGCATTAACCACGACAACTTATGCTCCATGCCAGTAATAACCCTTGCTCGCAACTGACGGCAGTTCAATTTTCGACAGCTAATTAAGTGATGGAGGGACGTCCGGAATCCAACCTGGCCCGGAATACTAAAAACAAAGGCTGGGGTACAACCATGCCGTGCCTCCTGGCAGGAGCATTCATGCTTAATCCGAATTTGACCATTGGTGACTATCGGCCAGCCACCAACGGAGAGCGCAGAAGCCATTGAAACTAAGTGTACCGGGCAGCCGCCACTCACACCAGCCCTTTTATCCAGAA
The DNA here is from genome assembly GCA_022574795.1 of Patescibacteria group bacterium. Taxonomy (GTDB): domain Bacteria; phylum Patescibacteriota; class Andersenbacteria; order UBA10190; family UBA10190; genus JACZRJ01. Next base: position 2,875 of record JACZRJ010000018.1, read on the forward strand.
GCGACCAAAATGCCTGCATATTTCGCCTGTGGCGGCAAGTAGACATGCTTGCTACCTTGAACTCACTAGCTAACACTTAGTTTTCATGACCGATTTAGCCAAACACTATATTCCTCAGGACTACGAGGAGGACATCTATCAAAAGTGGGAGAAGAGTGGTGCCTTTAAACCAAGCGAGCCAGCGCTGGCTGCTGGCCGGCAGCCCTTCGTCATAATGCTACCGCCACCTAATATCACCGGTAGTTTACACCTGGGACATGCGTTGCAGGACACTATCATGGACATTTTGTCTCGGTACCATCGCCTGCTGGGAGAACCTGTGCTCTGGCTACCCGGCACTGACTCAGCAGCCCTACCCACCAATCGGGTGATTAACGACCAGCTAGCTAAGGAAGGAATATCACGACATGATATCGGTCGCGAAGCCTTTCTCAAACGGACGGACGAGTGGTACAAAAAAACCGGCTCAGAAATTCTGGAGCAAATGAAACGATTGGGCTGCTCCTGTGATTGGAGCCGCCATCGTTTCACTTTGGACGAGCAATATGTAAGGGCAGTAAATGAAGCCTTTATCAAGTATTACGAAAAGGGCTACATCTATCGCGGGAATCGAATTGTAAATTGGGATCCTGGATCGCAGACGACCGTATCGGACTTGGAAATTGATTGGCAAACGGAATCAACCCCCTTCTATTATTTTCAGTACGGACCCTTTGAGATCGGTACTGCTCGGCCAGAAACAAAATTTAGCGACAAATATGTCGTGATCCACCCTGATGATGAGCGCTACCAGGAATATGAGCATGGCCAGGAGCTAGCCATAGAATGGATCAACGGCCCGATCACGGCGACTGTTATCAAGGATGAAGCCTCTGATCCTAACGTTGGCTCTGGCGTGATGACTATTACTCCCTGGCACTCCCAGGTCGATTTTGCCTTGGCCCAAAAGCACCATCTCGATATGGAGCAAATCATAGATTTTTCCGGAAAATTACTACCGGTAGCGGGTGAATTTGCCGGCCTGACGATTGCTGAAGCCCGACCTAAAATTGTCGCCAAGTTGCAGGACAAAGGTCTACTAGTCCGCATCGATGAGAACTATGAGCACAACCTGGCCCTGAATGATCGTGGCAAGGGAGTTCTTGAACCACAGGTTATGCGACAGTGGTTTATCAATATGGACAAGCTCAAGGCTGAAACGATTGAAGTGACCGAAAAAGAGCTGATCAAATTCGTGCCACCGCGGTGGAAAAAGCACTTTTTGGAATGGATGAACAATGTCTACGACTGGAACATTAATCGGCAAATCTGGCTGGGGCATCGGCTGCCCGTGTGGTGGAAGCCAGGTAGCCATGGCTCTGAGCACGAAGAAGATAACTATGTCGTCGCGTTAAAGAAACCGCCAGGGGAGTGGGAACAGGACCCAGATGTGCTAGACACCTGGTTTAGCTCAGCGTTGTGGCCTATGGCGACACTGGGCTGGCCTGACTCGACGGACGATCTAGCCAGGTTTTATCCCTCAACTGTCCTGGTGACAGCGCGTGACATAATCTACTTATGGGTTGCCCGCATGATTTTCTCGGGTCTTGAACTCATGCAGGGGCCCGAGTACGGCGACCGCCAGCAAACTGACCGCATACCATTTCAGAATGTTTTCATTCACCCGACACTTTTGACCAAAAAGGGTAAACGCATGAGTAAATCACTCGGTACTGGGGTAGACCCGCTCGAGTTAATCGAAAAATATGGCGCTGACGCCACTCGCTTTGGCCTGATGTATCAGATGAGCTACGACAATCAAGCCATTCGCTTTGACGAAGAGGCCATAAAATCAGCCCGAAATTTTGCTAATAAGATCTGGAATATTGCCAGGCTGCTGCAGAGCTTGCCCGAACGCAGCGAGAAATCCCTGGCCGATGAGTGGATCTCGGCCAAATGGCAAGACACGGCTGCGCAGGTGACTCAACTTCTTAGTAAATACAAAATTGGTGAAGCGACCCACCTCATCTATAACTTTGTTTGGAAAGACTATGCTGATTGGTATCTTGAGATAATCAAGATTGAAGGCTCGACCACCCACGCTAAGGAAATCTTTACTGAGGTACTTCGGCTCATGCATCCCTTTATGCCATATATTACCGAAGTGCTATGGCAGCAGCTCGAGCAGCCCGGCACATTAATCAGCGCTACCTGGCCGAGCCTAAGCCAATCAGCCGCCGACAACAAAGTTATTCAACAAATGGATCGATTACAAGATATCGTGTCGACCACCCGGCAAGTCCGCTCAATGCTGGCCATTGCGCCTCAGGAAATAATTCAGCTACAAGTCGATGACCTAAAGCAGGCCTCGATCATAGCCCGACTCACCAATGCCAAGATAGTTGCCTCAGCCACCAGCGCCATGAAGAAATTTTCCTTAAGCAGCGGTGGACACCTTGCCATAAGTGCGGCCACGCTGACGCCGGAGAGCGTAGCTGCTGCTGTGCAAAAAATTGCCGCTGAAATTACTAGCGTAACTAAACGAATAGAGCAGCAATCCGCTGTCGTACGCGCCATGCGAGGAAAAGCCACCAGTCAAGCTCTTAACGACAAGCAGGACCATATCAAAGAGCTCAAGGCCAAGCGGGACGCTTTGACGGCGAGCCACCAAGCACTTAAGAGCTAGCGCGGGTACACATTTGCAGCAATTGTGGTATCGTATTCGTATGAGAAAAAGAGGCGAGCCACGAGGTTTTTTTGAGAGACTGACCGGTACTCGGGTGCTCACCGAAGACGCCGATGAGACCACTGAAGTTGCCCTCGAGGAGACCACGGTAGAGCAGGATACTACGGTAGAGCAGGATACTGAGGAAGAAACAGTCGACCAGGCCCTTAATGAACCTGAGGCTGAACAGGAAGATCAGTATTCGGACGAAGAGGGAGCCGGCCCTGACGACGAAGAACAAGAAGGTCAACTCACCGTCGATGTTTTTCAAGATGATCAAAACATCATAGTTCAGAGCACCATCGCCGGTGTTGCGCCCGATGATCTTGATGTCTCAATTACCAATGACATGGTTACGATTCGCGGGGAGCGTCGGCAAGCCTATGATATTGATCAAGAGGATTACTTCTACCAGGAATGTTACTGGGGAACATTTTCTCGTTCGATCATCTTGCCAATTGAAATTGATGCCGATCGGGCTGAGGCTAAGATAAAAAATGGTATCTTGACGATTCGCATTCCCAAGGCCAATGCCTCCATGACCCGCAAGCTGAAGGTCAAGGCATCATAACGTTGGCTCTTAACGTGCTTCATTGATCGCCTAAACGGCGATACTTTTTTTCCTCTAAAACCCTATGCCGTATCTGCTATTGCTAACCATCGCCGTTGTCATCCTGTTAATTCCAACAGCCTACGCTGGCCTAATCGGAGCGCCGTGGGCCCCGACGAAGCTGGCCGTCGTTAAAAAAGCCTTCGATATTATTGACCTGGGGCCCGAAGACGTACTCTACGATCTCGGCGCCGGCGATGGCAAGATAGTTCTTGAGGCAGCTCGTCGCGGTGCTCTAGCCCGCGGGCTAGAGTTATCACCAATCATGTGGCTAGTTGCTTGGTTGAGAACACTGCGTCAACCCAGAGCCAGCGTCACCTTGAAAAACTTCTACCGGCAGTCATTAAACGATGCCACCGTTGTCTTTATATTCCTCATGCCCAAAATAATGCCACGGGTGATTGACTATTTGGCCAAGCAAGAAGTTCCCCAAGGCAAAGTTCTATTGAGCTACGCTTTTCCGCTGGCCGACATTGATCCCATACAAGTTATACAGGAAGATGGCTGTGGGAATATCTATGTCTATGATTTAGAGCAGCTAACCAAACAGCAGCCAGCTAACCAGCCCTCATGAAATTTTACGTCACTACCCCAATCTTTTATATCAACGCCAAGCCTCATATTGGCCATGTGTACACCGCCATTGCTGCCGATGTGCTGGCTCGCTGGCATCGCTCCAAGCAGGATGATGTCTTATTCTCGACCGGCACCGACGAAAATTCACAAAAAAATGTCGAAGCGGCTAAGACTGCGAATCAAGACATCGCCGTCTTTGTTGATGACATGGCCGACACTTGGGAGAATACCTTTAAAGAACTTGGGATCAGTCATGATTTTTTCGTCCGCACCACCTCGCCAGAGCATCATCAGGCAGTTACCGCGCTGCTCAATTTGATCGAAACCCACGGTGATATTTACCTCGGTGATTATCAGGGGCTGTATTGCGAGGGCTCAGAAGATTTTGTAAACGAAAGTGACTTAGTGAATGGGCTGTGTCCCAACAGCAATAAGCCTCCTAAAAAAATCACCGAGCAGAACTATTTCTTTAAGCTGTCCAACTATCGAGATCGGCTGCTCGAACATTACCAGAAAAATCCTGATTTTGTTCAACCGGAGTCAGCTCGTAAGGAAATTATTAGCTACATCGAGCATGAGTTAGCTGATATCTCCATCTCACGCCAAGCCCAGGAGTGGGGGATACGACTGCCCCAAGACTCAGAGCACGCGGTCTATGTCTGGTTCGATGCCTTAATCAATTACCTAACCGTAGCCGGCTTTCCTGCTGACGAAGCAAAGTTCAAGAGGTATTGGCCGGCTGACGTCCATCTGATTGGTAAAGATATTATTAAGTTCCATGGTGCCATCTGGCCAGCCATGCTGATGGCGGCAGACCTCCCCTTGCCGAAGAAAGTATTCGCCCATGGCTTTTTCACCATTGATGGCCAGAAAATATCCAAAAGCTTAGGCAATGCCATCGATCCAATAGCCCTGGCTAAAGAATATCCTTTCGATGCCATTCGCTATTATTTGCTGCGTGACATCCCCTTCGGCAATGATGGTGATTTCTCGCCTCAGCGTTTACTTGATCGCTATAACGCTGATCTAGCCAATGGTCTTGGTAACCTCGTCTCTCGCACGCTCAACATGATTGAACAGTACTGGCCAGACTATGACGGTAGCGGCGACACACCAGCCCAAGTCGAAGAACTACTAGCGACTGTTGATCCTCAACTAAACCAACTGGCTTTCGATAAAGCCCTGTCCGCCATCTGGCAATCATTAACCTGGGCAGATGAACGTATAGAGCAGACGAAGCCCTGGGAGCTAGCCAAGGCAGGAGACACTAAGGCCCTTCAAGACGTTTTAGCGCAGTTATTCCTGACCTTAGTTGCCGCCAACGAAAAACTCGGACCAATTATGCCAAAGACACACGTCAAGCTAGAACAACTGCTCAACGACCGGCCTATCAAGAAACCAACTGAACCATTATTTGCCCGAAAAAATAGGCTATAGGCTAGAAGTAAGCTAATTACTGGACTGTATCAGCAATAAATGTAGCTTGACAAT
>JACZRJ010000165.1 GCA_022574795.1 Patescibacteria group bacterium
TGCTGGGCTACCGCGCTCTGGATAGCTTGCCGCTTGGCGCCTCCTTCTTGAGGCTTTAAGGCCTCCACCGTGATAAAGGTTAGGCTGCTCACCACATAGCGGTCATAAATAACGATATCACCGCGCGCCAGAGCCTCAATGACTTCAGTCTTGTGCTCGGCGCGATTATCGGAGAATAGCTTCATTTTTTGCTGCCACGGTGTTTCGTCCCAGATACCAAGCTTGCCCTGCAGCCGGGCCTTGAGCTCCTGGCCGGAGGGCTTAGTGTAATCAGGCGTAGTAAATTCGTGTACCTGATACCCTTGGTATCTAAGCCGCTGGGCTAAAAGCTTAGCTTGGGTCTCTTTACCGGAAGAATCGACACCATCAAAGCTGATTAAGGCCCCGGCCCGCTCGGTCATGGATTACCTCAGGCTGAAAGTTTAACCGCTGGCCCCATGGTGCTTTTGAGAGTAATACTTTTGAGCAGCTCCCCGCGAGCTGCAGCGGGACGGGCCGCGCGAATAGCTTTAATCAAGGCGGTAATGTTTTCGGTTAGTTTGGCCTGCTCCCAACTTACTTTACCGACAGCTTCGTGGATATTACCCAATTGATCCATCTTAAAGGAGAGCTTGCCAGCGGAAAGCTGCGCCACTTGCTCGGCTGGTTTGGCACTGACGGTATCAGTTTTTGGATTAGGCATCAGGCCCTTCGGTCCTAGAATTTTTGCCACGGCGGCTATTTTTGGCATCATGTCCGGGGTAGCAATGACAATATCTGCGTCGATATTTTTAGCCTCGGCGATCTGCTTAATGAGGTCCTCTCCGCCAACGATAGTAGCGCCGGCCTCGGTGGCGGCTTGTTGTTGATCAAGGTCAGCGGTTATTACTGCTACCCGCTTCATTTTGGGGGCACCTGCTGGCAGGACGACATGGCCCCGAACCATTTGATCAGACTTATCAGGGGAAACTGAGAGATGCAGGTGCAACTCAACTGTGGCATCAAATTTCTCTTTGCTGTGTTCCTTAATGAAGGCAACAGCAGTCTCAATGTCGACGGCCTCAGTCGGCAGATGCTCTTTCACAGAGTGGTAGGCTCGGCTGCGCATTGTCACTGGCGTTATTTAATCGTTAGGCCCATCGAGCGCGCACTGCCGGCAATAATCTTTACCGCTTGGTCAAGATCACGCGCAGACAAATCAGCCATTTTACGCTCAGCAATTTCTTTGACTTGCGCCTTGGTGACCGTGCCAACTTTTTCAGTATTGGGTTTGCCTGAACCTTTCTTGATACCAGCTGCCTTTTTAAGTAACTCGGCAGCTGGCGGGGTTTTCAAGACTAGCGCCATGGTACGGTCCTCGAAAATGGTGACCTCAACTGGAATAATGTCGTCACCAAGATCAGCCGTCAGCTCATTAAATTTGGTGACAAAATCGTTAATGTTGACGCCGTGTTGACCCAGCGCGGGGCCAATTGGCGGGGCTGGCGTGGCTTTGCCAGCGGGGGCTTGGAGTTTTATTTTAGTTAATACTTCGGGCATAGCTAGTAACAATTAACCGTTTATAATTCCTTTTTAATTTGGAGGAAGTCAAGTTCAACTGGCGTCTCGCGGCCAAAGACGTTGACCAGCACTTTAACCGTGCCCTTGGCTTCATTGACCTCGGAAATCTTGCCGTCAAAGTCCTTGAAGGGCCCGTCCATAATTTTGACTAAATCACCTTCGGAGACATCGATTTTGTATTTGGGATCTTTCTCTCCCATTCTTGATAGCAGCCGATCTACTTCATCCTTTGAAACGGGGGTCGGGGTAGTGCCGGAACCAACAAAGCCGGTCACGTTTGGGGTGTTGCGAACAACATACCAGGAATCTTCCGTCACGATCATTTCGACCATGACATAGCCGGGAAATAATCGTTCCTCAATAACACGTCGCTTGCCATTTTTCACCTTGATCTTTTTTTCCCGAGGCACGATGACCTGAAAGATTTTGTCTTCCATGCCCATTGATTCGATTCGCTGGCGCAGGTTTCCAGCGACATTGTCCTCGTAGCCTGAATAGGTGTGGAGGACATACCAAGCACGGCCGTCGGATTGTTCCTCGTCGTTATTGGTCGTCTAG
>JACZRJ010000166.1 GCA_022574795.1 Patescibacteria group bacterium
TGACACCACCATAACGTTCAACCATGCTCAACTGATCAAAGCCAGCCTAGCCAATAACTGGCAAGCCCAATTTTGGTTTGCCGATAATCTTATTCACGGCCAGTTTAGCCAAGAATATGACCGGCGCGTAACTGAGTTTTTTCAGCAGCATCTCTAGAATAGAATAAAAGTACCTGGTACCTTTATCTCTCAACATTCCACCAAACCTTGGAAGTCCGACTTCCAAACACTTCCAAACAATCATACAAGACTAGGTAGGAGAGAGTGAGTCCCCAATCTTCCACACACCTTTTTCTCGAAAGGCGGGGATAGTCTGGCGACGAGCGGCATTAGATAGAGTTGATGCAGATTTGCTATGCTGCTTCACGTAATCAGAAAGAGCTATAACATTCTCACCTTTCAAATATGTAACTCTCTTGTGTAAAGATTCCATTAGCGCCAACGACAACATTTTTCCCATAGTTTTTTTGTTTTCCTTATCACGATAATCGTCGAATGATTTGTAGTAGATTTTCTTTTCCTTATCGCGGATGATTACTCCTGGTAATCCAAGACGAAGCAGTTGGTAGTTAATTAACACGCGACCAATACGACCATTGCCATCATTAAAAGGATGAACAATTTCGAAGTCGAGATGGAACGTAGCAATCTTGTCGATAAAATAGGAAGTCATATCGCTGGAATATTCCACTAGGATATCAGCAATCATTGTCTTAACCAGCTCTGGTCCCGGCGCCACCTGAGTGCCAACACGTACATATTCACCTTCTTTACGAAAACGCCCAGCGATCTTATCGTCAATTCCTCCAATGAGCATCTGATGAAGTAGTAGAATCAACTCTTCGTTCATTGCTGATTCGTTAGACTTATCACGAATATACCCGGCAACACGTGCTAAATTTTTTGCTTCAAAAACCTCTCTGATAGAAACATTACGCGCTAGCTCCATATCCATTAAAATCTTCTCTGTTTCTTTTAGGGTAAGAGTAGAGTTCTCAATAGCATTAGAGTTATAGACGCTCTCCGGAATCTCCGCCTCATCTATCATCTTAAGCAATGACTCTTTACCTGGCTGCAGCCGCTCATACTCCTCCTTAAGCGCCTGTATGCGGTCCCGGGCAGTCTTATTCAAAGGCATACTAATATAGTATCACATTCACGAACTTTTCACAATATAACGTGAATTAATGTTAAAAACAACACAGGTTCACGCTTTTTTTATCCGTACTAAAAAAAGTACCTGGTACCTTTATTGCATTACTTAGTTTTCATCCCGTTCCAAGCAATCAAGCGCCACCTCCCTACACCTACGAGGTGTAGGGAGGTGGCATATCTCTTGGTTTTATTTTTTCCAATCCTCAATTATCAAGCCCTGCCCTCGCCGCCGCACCATTTACCCTGAGCGAAGTCGTAGGGCCCACTTTCTGTTTTCCTCGCCACTTAAGTGCCCTAACCAGCTCAATCGGCAAGGTTACCGCAATACTGCCGCGGCCCAGCTTAATCAGCTTGCGAATTGATCTCTCGCCCAATTTTATCCGCGCCATAGAATCAAAGAATTATATAATTTATTATATAATTCTGTCAGCCACCCTCGCCTACTAAAAGAACATTGTGTACGCCTTCACCTATCCATTGCCGCATGGCGATGCGATCACTCTCGCTCCAGATAAAGCAAAAAAATAACGAGTAGTCCCATCGTGTCATTACTTTACTGAGAGTTATCATATTCTGCATTCTACTTGAAACAGGTTCTATGAGCTTGAAGATAGGCATCATAGGCTTACCTAACGTGGCCAGTCCACCCTCTTTAATACCCTAACCAAGCAATCTGCCAAGGCTGCAAATCTTCCTGATAGTACCACGACCCGAGCTACGAAAAATTATATAAAAATCCGCCTCGTGATGTCCACAAAGGCGGATAAAAAAACTGCGTTAACTCACTCAGCCATCTTGCGCTTGATATCATCCAGCACTATTTTTGATGGACGCTTATCAGGCACAAACATGTTGCCCGTATTCAGCATGTCTACCCGCTTTAACTCAGACAGCATTGCAATATTGGAGCCGCC
>JACZRJ010000019.1 GCA_022574795.1 Patescibacteria group bacterium
CTACAATGTGTTTTCTAATAACAACTCTTTATGTATTAGGTATAATTAAAGTATAACACATATTAAAGAAAAGTTAAACACGACCCCCACAAAAAAAGGTACATTTCTGCACCCTCTCCCCTAAACCTCAATAAAATTTATATCTGGGAACTTATACAAAAATAGTTTTCTTTTGATTTTGTACACTTCAGTTTTAAACCCCTTTACATCCACTGTTATTCGCTTTTGAGACTCAATGTCGTAGAATTGAAAGTCAGGTGAATAGGTTATGGCTCTGTTATGCTTCCCCTCATACCTGAAAGAATCCTGTAGTATAAACTTTGGTTGTAATTGCAGCTCTTTAATAATTCCCTGTTCCTGCATGAGCCTATATTTTATATACCAATTTTTTTCTTTGATACTGTCGAACTTATGGCCGTCGCAGATTACTTTTTTATTTTTGTATTTACTTTTTCTTTGAAAACTCATCTTCCCTCTTCCGTTTTAGTTTTTCCGCTGTCGCCTGGCTCGATTTCGGCCAATGACGCAAATTGGCCGAAAGTATTGCTTTGGTGGATTTGGTCACTCTATCGCCCTCTTAGCAATATGAAACATTTCTGAATCTGTTAATTTTACAGGAAAATCCCCATACGACGACGGCTTGAGTGTCGAAATTTCTTCCAACGCCTTTTTGTACTTCACCGCCTTATAAACATCATCCATTACTTTTTTTGCTAATTCTGGGCTTACTTCCTCGCCGTATGAATAGCTAAAATCGTGTTGATATGTTGTTTTACTCATCCCAGTGCCTCTCTAAACTTATCTGTGCGCTTCTTCCAAGCGTCTGCCATTGTAATATTATCGCCGTACATGTCGTATATCATCTCATCAATATTGGAAAGTAGCTTTTCACTAAGTCCTCTGTACTTGTCGCGTTCTTCATCTAGTTGCACACACCAACTCTCTAATGAAGTGCTTTCTCTCTCTGAGCCGCCTATTCGTCGGCCATACACCATTAATATTGATTCTCCATTAGGAGAAACTATAGCCTTATAATTACCATTCCATTTAAAATAACTCATCCCCATCCCCTTGTTGATACGTGGTTTTTGTTCATAGTCGTAAATCCTTCCCTAATACATGAAATACGCCTTTTGCTATCCTTGAGCTAATCCGTCCGGTGTATCGTTCTTCCAGTTGGATTGGATCGCAATTTGTTGTAATTATCGTCTTTAAATTATTCTCCTCTCTTATTTTGAGGATACCGGCGATTTCTCCAGAATCCCGTTTATCTTCCTGCCCGAGATCATCGATCAATAAAACCTTTGCCCGATAAAATCTCTTGAGGTTATATTGATTTGTATCAAATGTTTCGGTTTTAAGAAGCTTAATCATATCTAAGGATGAATAATAACCGGCATCTTGAGCTGTGCCTATATCCTTAGTCCGATAAATACCCTTAAGGCCCAAACATGCGAGGATATAAAGAGATAACCGAGTTTTACCATTTCCGTAATTTTCAGATGCAAAAGTAATATTCCAATAATCGGAATTACAGAACCTTGATATGATGTCAGTCGCTTTTTTTAAAGTCTTATCTACCTCCCATGAACTAACGTGCCTCAACTCCATTTTCTCGAAATCCTCCATTTTTACTGTCTTGTAGGCTTCCGGAATGACTCTTAAGATGCGGCTGAATACATTTCTGTTAACCTGTAATGACATTTTATTATAAACTAGGGTTTCACATCGGAGAGAACAAATAGAGGGCTTCATGGCGCCCATACTCGCACCAAGTAAACCGCTTAATGCATCATATTCGAATTCTTTTTTACATTCCATGCAGTTTGTTTTTAGTCTGTTGTCCATTTTGAACCCTCTCCAATTGTGGTTTTGACTTCTTCAGCTTTCCCGACTTCCTCAGTCCAACATTTTTGATTTATCCAAGTGCTTAGATTCTTCCACTCTGCGACAAACCCACCAGATGATTTTTTCAAAGATCGCTGATTAATGATGCAATCACGTAAGGGCTTAAGATCTGGGAGGACTTCTTGCCAGTTGGTGTTTTTTGATTGGAAGTTCTCAAACTCTACTTCATTGCCGTTCTTAGTTCCTGGGTAGGCTTTCCGGAAAACATCAAACACATCTAATGATTCTTGATCTTTTAAAGATTCTTTACCTTTACTATTACCTCTACCTTTACCCTTACCTTTACCTATGGGGCTAAACAGCCCCTGTTCAGCCCCTAAAATCTTAGGAATTTCAGGAAATAGATTAAGTCTACCTTCAATTCTTTTAATGATTCCTTTATGGCAATTATTAGAACTATTAAGGATATGATTCTTCTGATGTCTTAGAAAATTTTTAATCCAAATGTAATCAGTACCTTTAGCCCCTATGTAGCCCCTGTTCAGGGCCTGTATAGCACCTGAAACTTCATCAGTATTTAAACCAGTATGAAAGGCAATATAATCAGAATCAATCTCATAGAATCCTGCAATGTCACAATTATCACATAAGTATAACCAGACAAGCTTTTCAGGTGGGGTTAATGATCTGAACCACTTATCAGACCATTTATTTTCATCGGTAAATCGGGACATCTTGGAGTCTCCAAATAAAAAGCCCCTACCGTTTAGAAGTTCGAACGAAGCCTGTATAAGGGCTTCCGACTAAAACAGAGGGGCGGAAAGTTTAATACTATTGTTTAAGGGGTTCGAATCCCAGTCAAATATTAAATATCAATCTGGCCGCTTTGCAACTCTTCATAATCGAATAGCTCGCCTATTCTCGTGCCTTCCATGCCGTAAAGCCTATGACCATCATCGCCGCAGCTATCACACTCAGAATAACCGGCATCTTCGCCAACCTCACGTCCATTACAGCAGTTAGGACACTTAATTAAACCCTCTAAGTGCTTTATCACTCCTTGGCCTTCTCGAAACCAAGCTTGGAACCTTTTAATCTCTTTTATAAGCCATTTATTGTGATGGGAATTATGATGCAAAGCCCCTTTAAGCTTCTTATTTCTTTTCCGTAAATTACTCACTTTCCACCGCCTCGAGTTTTTCTACCTTTAATTCTAGCTTATTCATTTAGTGCCTTTAATTCCTTCTTTAGTTTCTCCCGCAATGGTCTAAGGTCGTGCCGTAGTCCTTCGGAATTGCGCTTGTCTGTATACTCGCTAGGCTCAAGCTGCCAAATATAGGCGTTTACTGAGTGTAACATTATTCCTAATTCATCCTCTGTGAATGTCATCGCTTCTGCTCCTGTTCTTTTTTTATCATCCGGCTCAACCTCGTAATCGTGCACCAACTCGGCATCGTCTTTTACTTCGTTGTATTCGGTCATTTTAATAGCTGCTTAGATTTGATTCTAAATTTTTTCTATCCATCTTCTCGCGATCTTCTTTAGCTTGTGCGCGTTCTTTTTGCTGCTTATCTCTTTTTGCTTTTAACTCTTCTACATATTCGTTAAAATCATCCTGCCATTTGCCTTCATGAATCCATCCATAAGTTTCTTCGGTTCTTCCATCGATCTTGCGGATGTATCAGTAGCATACTCAAAATGTACCAAGTGCAGTCTAGCTAATACAGACAAAGGTACGTCTCAGCCACTCACCACAAAATTAATCAACCGATCAGGCACAAATATCACTTTTGTCTCGCCGTCACCTTTGTCCTCTTTGTCCTCTTTATCCCCCCGCAAATATTTAGCCACGTTCGGCACGGTCCGAGCCTGCGCCTCAATCTCCTGCTGGGACGTGCCGCGAGAGGCCTTCAGGACTCCTCGAACGCGGCCGTTGACTTGAACGGCAATGGTCACCGCCGCCGCCTTAAGCAAAGCTTCATCAACCACTGGCCAGGCCGCTTCCCCAATCGAGTCCTGGTCGCCAAGCCGTTCATATAACTCGTGTGCCAAGTGCGGGGCATAGGGACTAAGCAATAATAAAAAGATCTTTTTCGTGTCGGCCGATACCTGTGGTTGCGCTTCCAGCTCATTCAGCATTTCCATAAGTGCTGCCACTCCGGTGTTAAAACGAAACTGCTCGATACTGTCAGTCACTCGGGCAATGGTGCGTTGTGCCACCAGCGTCAACTCTTGAGCCTCATCGACTTCCGGCAACTCCCGCTCGTACCATCGAAACACCCGAGCAAGAAATCGGTGGATGCCAGCGATACCATCGCTGCTCCAAGCCGCCGATTGGTTAAAGGGTCCGATAAACATCTCGTAAACCCTCAAGGCGTCAGCTCCATATTTCTGCACTATGTCATCTGGCACAATAACGTTGCCCCGGGACTTACTCATCTTCTGATTGTCTGGACCCATCAGCAAACCAACGTTCCGCAACTTCACAAACGGCTCTTCCTCTAGCACCACGCCCTCATCATACAGCACTTTATGCCAAAATCGAGCATATAAAAGATGGAGCACGGCATGCTCAGCCCCACCAACATAAATATCGACTGGCATCCATTCGGCTAAAGCCTTTTTACTCACTAGCTCTTCACTGTTGTGCGGATCAAGGTAGCGCAGATAATACCAACTTGAGCCAGCCCACTGTGGCATCGTATTAGTCTCTCGCTTTCCGGCCTGGCCACACTTGGGACAAGACACCTTCACCCAATCAGTTTGCGCCGCTAAGGGAGACTCCCCGGTACCAGTCGGTTCATACTTGGCAATTTCGGGTAAGGTAACTGGCAAGTCCTCTTCCGGCACCGGCACAACCCCACATTCCGCACAATGAATCAGCGGAATTGGCTCACCCCAATAACGTTGCCGGCTGAAGACCCAATCACGCAAGCTATAGCTGATCGTCCTTGTGCCCCAACCCTTTTTCTCCAAGTGATCCATCATGGCCTCAATGGCTTGTGCCACCGACAGTCCATTAAGAAACTCAGAATTAATCAAGGTACCTGCCGCCTCATGCACCTGCTCAATTCTTTCAATCACAGAGTCGTCACCAGCTGAGGCCACCACCACTCGCCGCACCGGTAAATCAAACTGCTGAGCAAAGGCAAAATCACGCTGGTCATGACCAGGCACCCCCACCACCGCCCCTGTACCAAAACCTCCCAGGACAAAATCAGACACCCAAATCGGCAGCTTGACTGAATTCAGCTGGTTGAGAGCAAACTGGCCAGTAAAGACCCCCGTCTTATCCCGACCCTCCTCCTGACGCTCCAAGGCACTCTTCTGCAACGACTCCTTCACGTAAGCCGCCACCTCTTTATTATCTTCAGCTACCTTTCGAGCGTAGCTATGCTCCGGAGCCAGGACAATAAAAGTAGCCCCAAAATTCGTGTCTGGTCGGGTCGTAAAGCAGGTCAGAACCTCATCAGATCCTTCAACCGTATAGCTAATATCAATACCTACCTTGCGTCCGATCCAGTTCCGCTGCAACTCAATAATAAATTGTGGCCAATCCAACTGTTCCAGGCCTTCCAGTAAACGATCAGCGTAAGCAGTAATTTTTAGCATCCATTGCCTCATCGGCCGCTTCTCAACTGGATGCCCACCAACCTCGCTTTTACCGTCAACAACCTCTTCATCGGCTAACACTGTCCCTAGCGCCGGACACCAATTGAGCATGATGTCAGCCTCGTAGGCTAAACCTCTGGCGAATAGTTTTAAGAAAATCCACTGGGTCCACTTATAATAGGCCGGATCCGTCGTATTGATTTCTCGATCCCAATCGTACGAGAAACCCATCATCTGCATTTGTTGTTTAAACCGGGTCACATTGCGCTCGGTAAGCTCCCGGGGATGCAAACCAAACTTGATCGCCGACTGTTCCGCAGGCAGTCCAAAAGCGTCCCAGCCCATAGGATGCAAGACGGTAAAACCCTTCATTCTCCAATATCTGGCCGAGACATCCGATCCGGTATAGATTTTCACGTGTCCAACGTGAAGCCCGTCTCCGGAGGGATAGGGAAACATGTCCAACACATACTTCTTTTTCTTGCCTGAGTCTTCCGTAGCAGCAAATGAACCTGCTTTAAGCCAGGCTTTTTGCCACTTGGCCTCAATTGTCTGCGGATCGTATCCAGCCATAATGCCAACAGTATACCTTACCCGCCCCGCCCCGCCCGATCAATGGGCTGAATCAAGATAGGAAAATATGTGTTGATGCAGGGCCTCTGGAGCCGCCAGATAACCAGGGTCGTCTCTCCACAACCAGGGTTGATTCCAAAAGTTAGTAACCTTTAAACCAGCTTCAGCCCTCAGTAGACTAGTCGCCGCAAAGTCCCAAACCTGACCAGGCCTAGTGGAAAAATGTAAATCTTGATTAAGACGCAGGGCCACCAAGACGTTTTCTGAAGCTGAGCGATAAGTCTTAATCAAACCATCCTTCAGCAGCTGCTCGCGCAACCAGATCATCTGCTCCGCTCGCTCCAGGGCCGGCATTTTTTCTAAAACAGGCTTGACCGCCTCAAAATTAGTCCGGCTCTCTATCAAAACCTTGGCATTATTCAAATACGCGCCCGAGCCACGTCGAGCCCAGGCTAATTGTCTCTTTTTAGGATTCAGTACCACTCCCAACACTATCGTATCGCCCTCCGCTCGCGCAATCATTACCCCAAAATTATCTACGTCATTAGCAAAATTCCAGGTGCCATCAAGTGGATCCACCAACCAGGTGTACGGTGATTTTCCCACCTCATGTTTCCCTGACTCTTCTGCCACAATGTCGTCATCAGGAAACTCCTTGGTCAACTGCTCCACAATAAGCTTTTCGGCGGCAAGATCAGCCTCGGTGGCAAAATCTTGCGGTCCCGATTTAATCTGCCGGGTGAGCTCTCCTCCCCAATACTCCAGCAGCACCTCACCCGCGCCGCGGGCCACCTGCTTAGTGAACTCAAGAACGTCGGCATCAGCCAGATGTGTCATCAGCTGCAACCTAAGAATTCAGACGAAACAGCTCAGTTGCATTTTTGGTCGTCGCCGCCAGGATCTCGGCCATAGCAACGTCTCGTATTGCGGCCAACTTCTCTGCCACCTGCCGCACATAGGCCGGCTCATTTCTCTGGCCCCGATACGGTTCGGGAGCCAAGAAGGGGCAATCCGTCTCAATTAAAATTCGGTCCAGTGGCGCTAACGCAACTACCGCAGGAAGCTCCCCCGCATTCTTGAAAGTAACGACCCCGGAAAATGCCAGATAGAAGCCCAACTCCAGATACTGCTTAGCTTGATCAAGTGATCCGCTAAAAGTGTGAATGACCCCTCGCGGACGTTGATCAGTATCAAGTGAGCCTAGATATGCAATCAGATCATCATGCGCCTTCTCCCTCTCGCCATCTCGCACGTGAAAAACGACCGGGAGGCTTTTCTTACCTGCCAGTTGCACCAAGCGCTCCAGGGCAGGTAGTTGCTGTTGTTTAGTACCACCTCGATAATAATCAAGACCAATTTCTCCTACGGCGACAACGCTCTCCTGGTCTAGCAACTGCTCTAAGGAGGAGAAGACCTGCTCATCTATCTGGTCGACCTCCGAGGGATGCACCCCAACTGAAGCAAACACTCCCTCCTGGGTTCGAGCCAGGACAACGGCCCTCCGGCTTTGCTCTAGATCAGTCCCCACCTCAAGCCAACCAACGACCCCAGCCTCGCGGGCGCGACTAATAACTGCCTCCCGATCATCATCGAATTGCCGGAAGGACACATGAGCGTGCGAGTCGAACATGTCACCAAGCGTAATTCGCTTTAAGCTAGCTGCCAAGCAACAAAACCGCTGGGCTCAAACAGTGAAGCTCCGCGGGCTCACGCCCGTGGCCTCTCCGAAGAGAGGGGCGCCGCCATAGGCGGCGAGCGGAATCCCGCCCTTTGCCGTATAGGGTTTCGTTGCGACTCAGCAAAGCCAGAAGGCCACATGTACCCCACGCCACTCGCTTACCGCGAGCTCCGCGCGGGGTATCCCATTCGCATTCATCCACGGCCTGACGGCCGTGGGGCTCGGGCGAAGTGGGATAAAAATGACCTGCTTGTAAGACAGGCCCAAGGCAACCGAAGCCAGTGCTTTAGCGGGATTTAGCAAAGATATCCTCTAGAACAATGCTGAAGATAGTAGCAAAAGGCACCGCCATCAACATCCCTATTACCCCACCCAGTCGTGCTCCTAAAAGTACCGCAATAATAGTCACCAAGGGATCGAG
>JACZRJ010000167.1 GCA_022574795.1 Patescibacteria group bacterium
AATAAAAAATGTAGTCCCTGTGCCTGCCACTGACGTAAAACTAATCTCGCCGTGGTTCAATTCCACTATCTCCTTAGTAATAAATAGCCCTAGCCCAGTGCCACCCGTTTTTTTGTTCTGCTTGGTCTCACCACGCACAAACTTCTCAAATAGCTGGCCCTGTTTAGCCTTCGGTATCACTGAACCTCGACTTCGCACCGAAATGACTACCTTTCCCCCCTGGCGTTCTAAACCAATATCAACGTGGGTGTTAGTTGGATTATATTTAAGCGCATTACTTATTAAATTATCGACTGCCTGAGTCAGCAGCCGAGCATCAACCAGCACCTGCGGAATTGCACCTTTGGGTGAATCAAAGTGCATCACCCCCCGGTATTCTTTAATGGCCGGCTCATATCGCTTCTTAATCCGGCTAATTAACACTACCAGATCCGTTTTCTCCCGATCGATCTCAAGCCGACCACCCTCTAGCCGCGCTACAAACAATAAGTCCTTAACCAATCGAATGGCGTCTTGATTAATCGCGTAGATCTCATCAATAACAAGTTGCTGCTTAGGCTTAAGCGGGCCAGATCGGCCGCCCAGCAAGGAATCTAGTTGCCATTTTATTGATGCCAGCGGCTCTTGCAACTGATGAGCCGCCACGTTTATAAATTCTTTACTAGCCTCCACTTCCTGCCGCAATTTCTCTAGTTCACCAGTCTTGCCTTTAGTCATTTGTCATGATGATTTGATTTGAAATTTGTCATTCCGGGGATTCGCCTTGCTCCAGCAGTTCCTTGATCCGCTCTACCACCATGTCGGGTGGGTTATCTGCCTTAACCAAATAATCAGTGGCTCCCAGTCCCCGTGCCCGCTGCTCATCTGTTTCGGCCGACACATTAGTCAAAACCATCACCGGTATGTTTTTCAGCTGCGGACTGCTCTGCAGCGCCGCCAACATCTCAAATCCATTTGTTTTCGGCATCATCAGGTCAAGCAAAATCATGTCTGGAGGATCATTTTTTGCTTTGACTAAGCCATCACTACCATCACGGGCTACCACTACCGCAAACCCCTCCTTGGTCAACTTCTTTTTATACAGCCTGACCAGCAGTTGGTCGTCTTCAACTAGTAGTATCTTGGTATTTGCTTGAGAGCTCATACCTGCACGACCTTCCCATAAACCGCGCCACACCCACGCCAGGCTAGCCCGGGGTCATCCTCTGGCAGCAGTATTGTAACCATGTGCTTACTCTACGGCCAGAGCAATGCTACATCAAGTTTTGGCCAGCCTGGTGGCAACGAAAGAAGCAATGTTGTCGAGGGAATTCTCTGTCTTAATTAAATAGTCATAGTCTTTCGCCGCTACATATTTCTGCACAATTTGATCATCTACATTTGTTAAAACCACCACGCGTATCCTCTCATGCTCAATCGCCTCATCCTCACGCATTGCATCCAACATCTCAAGCCCAGTCATTCCTGGCAAACGAAGATCAACGAGAATTAAATCAGTATCATTTGTCCTGAGTATCTCAAGCGCCTTCTCGGCTTCATCAGCAACGGTCACCTGGTAACCCTCCGCCTGCAAACGTTCGCTCAACACATGCGACATTGACACCTCATCCTCAACTAGCAGAATCTTTGCCATTGTATTTTATGTTAAAGATAAAAGATCAAAAATATAAAATCAAAACCACAATAATATAATCATGAAGTATCTGCTATCGGCAGCGTAAAGATAAATGATACTCCCTTCCCACCAGGATCATTGGCCGCCCATATTTTGCCACCGTGCGCCTCTACAATCATTTTTACAATATGCAGTCCCAGCCCGAGACCGCCGCCCCGACCTGGCGCCACTTCTTTCTGCTCACCTTTATAATACTGCTCAAAAATTCGCGGCAGATCCTCTTCTGGAATGCTATCCCCGGTATTGGACGCAATAATACGAACAAATTTCGGATCATCATCCCGATCGACTGATACAGTAATACGTCCCTTCTCCGTGTGCTTAAGCGCATTATCAAGCAAATGGATCAACACCTGGAGAATTTTCGACTGATAACACTGAACTG
>JACZRJ010000168.1 GCA_022574795.1 Patescibacteria group bacterium
GCTGGTCTGGACATGGTCGACCAGCATGCCGCCATCGACATAAGGCCTGTCGTCTTCATCACAAATGGTTGGATCGACAATCGCAAAGCGGTTGTACCCTTCATATACCACATATGCCGACTCGGGAGCACCCTCGGAACTGTTCCAGATGAAAGCCTCGGACTGGGTCGTGATCTGGGTCTGCACCACCTGGATGTATGCAGCGAACAGGGCCAGAGCCGTCAAAGCTGCCGAACCAATGGCAAAACCCTTACCAATGGCCGCGGTAGTGTTACCAACCGCATCTAAGGCCTCGGCTCTCTCCCGCGTCTCTTTGCCCATGTGAGCCATTTCGGCTATGCCAGCCGCATTGTCCGCTACTGGTCCATAGGTATCACTGGCTAAGGTAATGCCGAGCGTTGACAACATACCAACGGCAGCAATGGCAATACCGTACACCCCGGCTACCTCGAACGACACCAGAATAGCTATCGAAATAACGATGATGGGAATAGCGGTAGAAAACATGCCTAGAGCTAAACCGCTGATGATGTTGGTGGCCGCACCCGTCTTAGAAGCCTCCGCTACCTGCTGGGTCGGTTTCTTGTCGTGACTGGTGTAGTACTCCGTCACCAGGCCGATGACAAGACCGGCGACCAGGCCAGTGACCACGGCCCAAAACAACGAGAGCTCACCAAATAATTTGTCGGTCCACCACCAGGCACCTGCCAGCAAGAGGATACCAGCCAAAAAGGTTCCCTGGTTAAAGCTATTACTAATTTTCTTTTCATCGTTAGTGCGCACAGCACTAATACCAATGATACTAGCCACGATCCCGATCGCAGCTATGCCCAAGGGATAGAGCGCACCCAAGGGACCATGCGTCGACAGAGCCACCAAGCCCAAGACCATCGCGGCAATCAAGGTATCAACATAACTTTCAAATAAATCAGCTCCCATGCCAGCCACATCACCAACATTATCGCCAACCGCATCGGCGATAGCTGCGGGGTTGCGAGGATCATCCTCAGGAATGCCTTGTTCAATTTTACCGACTAAGTCGCCACCCACATCCGCTGCTTTGGTATAAATTCCACCACCAACGCGGGCAAACATAGCCACTGCCGAAGCCCCAAAACCAAAGCCGTAAATCAGAATAGGGTCACCAAAGAGTACCCAGAGTACGGTAACTCCGAGCAAGCCCAAGCCCACCACTGTCATGCTCATCACTGTGCCCGAGGCAAAAGCGACTTTTAATCCAGCGGCGATGCTTCGCTGTGAGGCCTCGGCTGTTCTCACGTTAGCCAACGTAGCAATCCGCATGCCGATGTTACCGGCAACCACTGAAGCCACAGCGCCAAGCAGGAAGGAGATAATAGTTTGCGAGGCGATCACCTGATCGCCACTGCCAAACAATCTGGTTAGCCACATTAAGACAGCTATGGCTAGTACCACGACTGACAACAATCGATATTCACGACTGAGAAACGTCATCGCCCCTTCTCGAATTGCCTGAGCGACCTCACCGGCTTCTTTATTAGTCACTTTAATGTTGGCAATCGTTCTAGCTCTCCAGGCGGCATACAACAGGGCTACCACCGCGACTCCCCCAATGACTAATTCGTACTGCATAGGATTATTTTATGAGTAGTTAAATATCTTAAATTCATCACTTTGTAGACTACCTCTCTCTGTTTAGCAAGCCGGCATTATTTCTTTTCCGTAGCAGCAGTCTCCTCGTCATCAGCCTTGCTAGTCGTATCTGAGCTCTGTTTGGCTACCGCTTCGTCAGATTCCTCAGCAGCAGTATCAGTCTGTTTAGCTGAAGCCTCATTTTTTTCCTCCTTTTTCGCAACCTTCTCAACGGACGATTCCTCGACCGCTGCCTGATCAGTCACTTTCTTCTCACTGTGGTCAGCTGTTTCATCACGGTCAGCTTCCTGGTTGGTTTCTTTCGCCCTATCCGCAGGGTTTGCGCCCTGCTGAGGCAGGGTTTCGCTGCGGCTCAGTTGCGGCTCAACATCCTCTGGCGTTGTGCCACCTTCAACTGCCTCTTCCTCTTCTCCTGCTTTAACGATAT
>JACZRJ010000169.1 GCA_022574795.1 Patescibacteria group bacterium
AGAAAAAGACCCACCGAAATGGGCCTTTAATCTTCATCATCATTAGTTTGCACACTACGTGATAATGAACGAAGCCTTAATACCTGCACCCCTCTGGCCAGTGGTATTGTTAACGCCAACCATGCGAACAAACACCTTAGTTCCAACGGGTGGAAGTGATCCGAAAACAGCGTCATATGCTAATTGAATATCGATAGGAAAAGCGTCTGAATCGGTTACGATCACAATCGATTTTAACTCTGAATCGACAAAGGATATCCCCGCACTTAGGCCCACCGTGGCTTCGATTATGAAGTCTGTGCTTGCCTCTATAGCTAACGCTACGAATGGCCTACAATATTTGGTTAACTCGATACATCCCTGGTCTCAACACTCCCTCCAGATTCGTATCAAAACTATTTCTAACCAGCAATCGCTGGGTTGCTCGACACTAACAGGTCCTACTGGATGGCAGGTTCCGGTTTGTGGTGATACCTCGGGCATCATTAATAGAGTGGCACAAGACGAGCCTGACTGGGACACTATCATTGTCGTCGCTAACGCCAGCTGTGATCCTAACGATTCGAGCTCATCGTGCGGGACTGTTGCTTCAAGCTTTCCTGCCTTGACTGCCGTTAGTCCTTTCACCAGGTTTAAAACACTTGGACATGAGCTGGGTCATTCCGTGGGAAAGATGAATGACGAATATTTTGGCGGCCTGGGCTTTATTCAGACTCCAACACGAGAAAATTGTTTCAGCTCTGAGGCTACCTGTGTCGCCGCAACCGCGCATTGGGGCAATGCCGTGTGCTCCCTGGGATGTAATGCTCCCAGCACCTGGCGGCCAGCTACACAAGTAATGCATCTAGTAGGAGATCCATACTTCTACGGCCCGCATGAAGCCTGCTTGCTCGATCGTAAAATAACCTTCGTTCTCGGAAAGACTCAACCGAATTGCTTGAATTAGCTTAGGTATTGTCTCTAGGTACGATTATTCTTACCTAGCTAAGGCGCTTGGTCATTTTTGTAGCTGGCAGGGTAGCGGTCAATAAAGCTAGGATCGTCCAATATAAGGCGGCCGAGTCGTTTTTCCAATAGAGTGTGTCGACCAATCCAAAGAGCAGGAGAGTGATCAAAGCTAAAGTCAGCGCCTGAGTTGGCAGGCTCGGTCCAGAGATCCGAGAGACGCGCCAGAGCAGATACGCATTGATCGAAGCAAAGCTTACTAGACCCAAGAGTCCAGTATTCAACCAAAAAGATACCACCCAGTTATGGGGGTCGCGGAAAACGAATTCAGGAATAATGTTTTCGCCGGCGGCCGTGCGTTGGTGTAGAGCTTGTTGATAGTACGGCTCGAATTGACCCAGGCCGAGGCCAAGTAGCGGCCGCTTGGCGATAAGCTCAGCAGCAACATCCCATAACTGCCAGCGCACCGAAGCGGAGGAATGGGCGGCGCTATTGGTCAGCGGCTCGATGAAATACGATACCCGGCCGGTGGCCAGAAGAATAAGGACGGCAGTAATAAGCCCGAGTAGTAGGAGGCACAGAGTCTGACGGGGACTCTTAAGCCACCGAATGGCACCATAGCCCAGCGCGGCCAGGACAGCGGCCAAGGCGGCAAGAGACTGAGTGGCCAAGAGAGCGAAGATTTGAGGTAGCGCTAGCAACATAGCCAGGCGACGATGCTTAGGGTTACGGCCTAGCCATAAGGTCAAGACCAGCAGCGGTGCTACCCACCAGGCCAGCGAATTTGGTACAGCATATATGCCGGTAAGACGAGGCAGGCGCCCGAGCTGGGCGAGAGCTAGCAGAGAAATAGCTGTGCCAGAGAGGACTAGCGCCTTGATAATACCTCCTGGTGATTTGGTCATGGTGGCCCCAGCTCTTTGTTGGGCGTAGATTAACCAGCCTAGCAGTAAGGGGGCGATAACCCAGCCCTTAATAATGCCAAGGCTGACGATCCGCTCGGCGGATATGGCTGTCGACACGAACGTCGCCGTCAGCCAGGCCAGGCCGTAGAGGGTCAGGGCCACGAAGCCCAGCATCACCGTTAG
>JACZRJ010000170.1 GCA_022574795.1 Patescibacteria group bacterium
TTTGATGATGAGCTGTTCCGCTGCCGCATAGCCACTATCCAAATACAGGGCGCCGATCACCGCCTCCACAGTATTAGCTAGAATATAATGCCGGGCCTTGCCGGTGTCCTTTCTTTCTCCGCATGAAAGCAACAGGTACGTTTCTAAGTCCAGCTCTTGGGCCACCGCTGAAAGCATCTCACCTCGAACTACCGCTGCTCTCAGGTTAGTCAGCTCCCCTTCAGGTAGCTGGTAATGCAGATATAAGTAGTCGGTCACCACCAGCTCAAGCACCGCATCGCCTAAAAATTCCAAGCGCTCATTGTGATCAAGCTTAAAATCAGGATTTTCATTCAAATAAGAGCGATGAGTCATCGCTTGTCGCAGCAGGTCCTGATTCTTAAACGTCGCCTCTAGTTTTTTTTCTAACGGTTGCAGGTCTTTCATAGGTAGTTAAAATATGGTTATGCTAATTGGCCCAGGCAGGCTGACCAGCCTAGCCGCTGCGCTGTTAGAGCAGGCGGGGGGAGTTGAGAGGTGCCTACTCGTCTTTACGCGGCTCACCCATCTCCTTATAGATCGTCCCGAGCACTCCATTCACAAATTTACCGGATGAAGCCCCACCAAAAGTTTTGGCTAATTCTATAGCCTCATTAATTGCTACCTTCGGCGGTACGTCATCAGCCTGAGCAAATTGCAGCTCATAAATACCAAGACGCAGCACGTTACGATCAACGGTTGTAATTTGCTCCAGCGGCCAGTCTGGCGCCACCTTAACAATCAGCGCGTCAATATCCTTCCGATGCTTTTCTACGCCGAAGATCAAATTATGTACGAAATCAACGTCGTCCATACCAGGCGCAAATTCCTTGACTGCATATTCAGCAATCTTCTTGAGTTCTCCTTGCTTGAATCCGTGAAAGTCCCACGCAAAGAGACTTTGCAGCGCTAGTGATCGACTTAAGTGACGATTGGCCATGTTGCAGGGTGCTAAAGTTCAGCTCCATGACAATTTGTACCGTAGATAGTACCAGCAGTCAAAGAACCTCACCGTAATCGGTAATTCGTAAATCGTAACTGGTAATTACCAGTCACCAATCACAATCCGTACCGTTTACCAATTACGGATTACTAGTTACTAATTACCTGGCAGTTACTTGAGGCTATCGGGCATTTTTTCTACTGGCGTGTCCGCTGCTGGTGCCTGTTGCTCTGGCGTTACCTCAGCCGCCTCTTGCTGCTCCCGAAGCTCTTTCTCCTTCTGTTTCCGTTCTTTCTTTTCCAATTTAGCCAGAACATCAACAACCTCTTTTCCTTTATAGGTCCCGCAATTAGCGCAGGTTTGGTGTGGTGGCACCGCTTGCTTGCACTTAGCGCACTTCGACAAATGCAACCGCACCGCCCCATGATGGCTGCGTCGCATGTTGCGCTTGGTTTTACTCGTTCTCTTCTTGGGGACTGCCATTTCTCTGGTATTTAATAATCAGTGACTGTAACTAGACACAGACTGCGTGATTCTTTGATTTTGGTCAAGATACAGCCGCCACTGGTGCGTAGGTGGGTCGGTGGTGAGGTGAAGGCCCGTGCTCTTTGAGGGCGGTGAGGTGCTGAGCGCTACCGTAGCCTTTATGAGACGAAAATCCGTATTGGGGTGACTGCTGGTGAAGTTCTTGCATAATTTCGTCGCGATGCACTTTAGCCAGTATGCTAGCAGCGGCAATCGAGCAACTCAAAGTGTCTCCCTTGGTAATCGTGATGATGCGATACTTGAATTTTTCCGCTGGGTAATTCCCATCGATCAGGGCTAGGTCCGGCTTGTCCTTGAGAGCTCCCAGGGCGCGACCAATGGCCAGTATCGCCGCCTCACGAATGTTGTAGGTAGTGATTTCCTCAACCGAGGCCTGCGCCACCGACCAGTCGAGTGCTTGAGCACAAATTTTTTCAGCCAGCACCTCACGGGCACCAGGCCGAAGCTGTTTACTATCACGCACGCCGCTAACTCCCTGATCCACGCGAAAAACAACGGCGGCTGCGACCACCGGTCCGGC
>JACZRJ010000171.1 GCA_022574795.1 Patescibacteria group bacterium
AGGGGAAAGTTAACCTGAGTTGTTTGGATATGAGCAGACGAGTGTGTGAGGCTGAATGAATAGCTGGTGAGGATTAAGTGTATTTTAAGCTGTACACAAAGTGTGTTCATGTTGTACACATTTTTTTATTGACAGTCCGACGGACAACCACAACACTGAAGTTATCATTTGAGAAACAAATTGCATGCCAGTTGTTAAACCATCGATTGAGAACGTTGCCAACATTAAAGTAGTTGGCATTGGTGGCTCGGGTAATTCCGCGCTGAACCGGATGATTGAAGTAAATGTTAAGGGCGTGGAGTTTGTGGCAATCAATACTGATGCGCAGGCCTTGCATTACTCCGGGGCGGAGAAGAAGCTACATATTGGCACCACCTTAACGAAGGGCTTAGGCGCGGGAATGGATCCGCAGATAGGACAGCAGGCGGCTGAGGAGAGTCGCGAGGATATTCATGATGTCTTGAAGGGTGCGGACATGGTTTTTGTGACCTGTGGTTTTGGTGGCGGTACGGGTAGCGGCGGCGGGCCGGTTGTGTGTGAGATTGCTAAGGAGACTGGAGCGCTAACTGTCGCGGTGGTAACTAAGCCGTTTTCTTTTGAGGGACAGCAACGAATGACCATTGCTGAAGAAGCCTTAGTGGAGTTGCAAGATCGGGTTGATGCGGCGGTGGTGGTGCCAAATGACCGGCTGATGCAAATCATCGATAAGAAAACTAGTTTATTGGATGCTTTTAAGGTTGTTGATGATGTGCTGCGACAAGGGGTACAGGGCATTTCAGACCTGATCACTCATCACGGCATGGTAAATGTTGACTTCGCTGATATTAAAGCTATCACGACCAATGCCGGATCAGCCTTGATGGGTATTGGCCGGGCTTCGGGAGATGAGAGAGCAGCCGACGCGGCCAGAGCCGCCATTGAGAGTCCGTTGCTTGATGTCACCATTGATGGGGCCAAGGGAATTGTCTTTAACGTCACGGGAGGTGCCGATCTTAAAATGCACGAGGTTGAGGAGGCAGCGCGTATCATTACTGAACATGCTGATCCATCGGCCAAGGTTATTTTTGGTACCGTGATAGATGAGGATCAAGTGGAGGAAGGCGAGCTGAGGATTACTGTGATAGCGACTGGTTTTGAAAAACCAGACGTGGTCCAAAAATCTGAGCAACGGTATAGCGGGACAGTGCCTAGTCAGCCATTGGTGCAGCAGCCAGCGGTAACGGAGGCACCGCAGACCTATCAACCAACACCGGCCGCTGGAAAACCAGCTATGCAGCCGACGCGTAGTTTTGACAGCTCACCACCAACGCCGGTTGCCGAGGAGGAAGATTTGGAAGTACCTACCTTTATTCGCCGCAAGATGCGGGAACAACGCGAAGCCCGCACGAGTGGAAAAAATACGGACGACTAGAACACGGTAAGTGTTCGCGGTATCAGTAGCTGAGTACCAGATTGGTAAAACTCTTTTAAGAGGGATTGGTTGGTTCGAGTCTGATGAACTTGTCTGGAGCATTAGGCTTATTTTTTACAGACGGCCTGATTGACAAGACTTGGTGATAGCAGGAAGCTACTGAGTGGTCTGCCCAGGCCAGGTACGGGTGCGTTAGTAATTTGGAGTTCACCTCCTTTCCTGGCCCAGGTTAGTTGTTTGTTCGGGGAAGATTCCCATCTTCTTTCGTGCCCGTACCATATTTTTTGTTCATTGCCATGATGGGTAGGGAGGTTCGAGTTCCACAGCATGTCCCGGTTTTAACTGGGGTGGGGGGATGCCTTAGGGCATCTCAATGATCAGCACGCTGTAGCTCGTCCTCCCTGCCCAATATTTATTCCGCTACTCATTGAGGGCGGTTTTTTCTTACTCAATTCCCTCAGAAATTTGTCCACCGAGTAAGAGGGAGTTGGAACCAGATCAAGGAGGAATTAGCTGCCTTTGCGGCAATCTATGAGCGTTCTTTAGCTAGAGTGGAGATGGCGTGACAACCAAATCACGTCTTTTCAACTCTGTCCGGAAAAAGTT
>JACZRJ010000020.1 GCA_022574795.1 Patescibacteria group bacterium
CACAAACGCCGGCGTCTCCGCTTACAAGAGCCTCAACCTGGCGAGTTATCCTTAACCCAACTAGCCCTGCTCACCTCCCAGAAATGGTTCATTATCCTGCTGACGATAGTGTTAGCTCTAACCTTTATCTACGTCCTACCACAGCGGTTCCTCACCCAAGAAACTTTAAAGACCCAAGGAACCCAAGAACACCTACCGAGCGACGAGCACCAGCCCGGTGATTCTCACCTTAAATAAATGTCACTCGTTCGCTAAAACAGTTAGACTCGTGTACCTACCAGCCACATTTTCAGCTCTCGGTGTTAGTGCCATATCACTGGCCATCGTGCTGACGCCAGGGATAGCTATCGCTGACACTGGCACCGATGATCAGGCCCATGAAGAAACTGCTGTAATCGTTGATGATCATGCCCACAATGAAGACGTTCTCCCGGATGACCATGCACATGACAACGCCACCGCCGGAACAGAATCGTCAGGCTTGTCCCGCTTATTGGCTAATCGAATCATCTATTTAGTTGTGTCTATTATTGTGATGACCGGGCTAACCTGGGGCGTGTTTGCCGTGACTCGAAAAAAAGAGATCAAGAGTCCATCAGATAACCCTGTATCGTAACGAAAGACTTCAGATTCAAACCTGCCTGCCGAACAGGCAGGCGAAAACAACGAAGCCCGAGGAGACAGACCTGAAGGATACGTTTACCCCAAGCGAAGTCTTAGGGTCGACGAGGGATGAGTTGTTTGTCACGCCGCAGCGGGATCTCGCCTCTGCGGCGACGTCCGAATCTGACGTGTGGCAGTAGGTAAGAGGGTTATTTTTGAGGGAATCTAAACCACCGTCGCCGAATAACCCAGCTCCTTAACCGCATCAAGTATTGCCTGATCGTTTATTTTATCGTCGTCGTATTCAACTACACCAATTTTAGCCTTATAGTCTATCTGGGCCGATACCACTCCCTCAGTATTTCCCAAAAACATTTCGATACCTGTTGAGCAAGCCCCGCAGTGCATCCCCTCAATCGCATAGTTTTTCTTTACGGTTGCCATTACCTACATCTTAAGCCGTCTTCTCGTCCCGCGCAAACTTAGGTTCTTTGTACCGGTTGAGCAACAACGAGTTTGCCACCACCGACACGGAAGAAAAGGCCATAGCGAAGCCTGCAATCTCCGGCCGCAGCGACGATTGGGACAGATTGAGCCAGATCGTTGATACCACAGTGCCAGTATAATTTTGCAGCGTATCAGACACAGCCAGTACCCACATCGTCGGCTCGCCCATTTGTTGAGTTACCACTAAATGAAAGCCAGCCGCCACCGGAATAGCCACAATATTATAGATAAAGGCCCAGAAGAAATTCTGCCAGATCTTGTGGATAGTCCGGCGCGACAGATCTATGGAAGTAACAACGTCGCGCAGGTCATCTTTGATTAATATAATATCACCCGTTTCGATCGCCACGTCAGTACCTGAGCCCACCGCAATGCCAAGATCAGCCTTGGCCAAAGCTGGCGCATCATTGATGCCATCTCCCACCATCGCCACTATTTTTCCTTCCTGCTGCAGTTTGGCGATCAACTCCTCCTTTTTTTCTGGCAGAACTTTGGCATAGAAACTATCAATGCCAATTGACTTTGCGATAGCTTCAGCCGTCTTTTCATTATCCCCAGTAATCATGATCACTTCCACATCCAGCTTTTTAAGCTCTGCTATCGCCTCGGCGGCGTAGTCCTTGAGCGTGTCAGCCATAGCTATAATACCAACAGCCTGGCCATCAACCGCCACATACACCACTGTCTTGGCCTCTTCTTGCAACCTAGACACTTGATCCATGAGCGAGGCAACTTCAATATTATGCTCGCTCATTAATAGTTCGCTGCCGACCAACACCTTCCGGCCCTCAATAGTAGCCGACACGCCCTTACCCGAATGAGCTTTAAAATCTTGCGGCTCTGCCGGACTATCTACAGATTTGGTAATCGCGGTAGCCAGGGGATGTTCACTACCCCGCTCAGCGCTGGCCGCCAACCGCTGCATCTCCTCCTGCGACATATCTCCAGTCGCCACGGCATCAGTAACCGCCGGCTCGCCCTTGGTGAGCGTCCCAGTTTTATCAAAAGCAACTGAGGTAATCCGATGAGCGTTCTCTAGAGCCTCGCCACCCTTGATCAGAATACCTGATTCAGCCCCGCGCGCCGTTCCCACCATCAGGGCCGTGGGAGTAGCCAAACCAAGAGCACAAGGGCAGGACACCACCAACACAGCAATCATGAATAGCAGCGAGGGTATAAAGGTCAGGCCCATCACGAAGAACCAGAAGGCAAAGGCCAGCATCGACAATACAATAGCGGTCGGCACAAAACGCTCGGAAATTTTATCCGCCACCGCTTGAATTGGGGCCTGGGAGGACTGAGCTTCCCGCACCAATTTAATAATTTGAAATAAGAGTGAGTCTTTGCCAACTTTAGTAGCCCGGCATTTGAGCAGACCATAGCTGTTGGTGGTAGCCCCCACTACTTCATCGCCGACTTCCTTGCCCACCGGCATGGATTCTCCCGTCACTACTTTTTCGTCAACCGACGACTCCCCCTCAATAACGATGCCATCAGTGGGTACATTGGCACCCGGTTTAACCAGAAATATATCCCCCGTCTTAAGTTCGACGACTGGAATCTCAAGCTCCTGACCATCGCGCACTACTAAGGCATTTTTAGGTGCTAATCTGATCAATTTCTTGATGGCAGAGGATACCTTGCCACGCGATCGGGCTTCAAAGTATCGCCCTAAGATTATAAACGACATCAGCGCCGCCGAGGACTCCCAAAAAGGATGATCAAGACCGCCCCAGAATTGGTGCAAGAAGGGGACATCAGCAAAGAGAAAACCTATCATCGAGACAAAATAGGCGGCACTGGTGCCCAATACCACCAGCACATCCATTGAAGCCGACCCCACCCGCAAGGCGGTAAGGCTATTGCGATAAAACGTCCAACCAATGCCAAACTGAATCGGGGTAGTAACTACCCAAAATATCCAATTGAAATCGAGCAGGGTCCCACCCTGACACCCCGTACCTAAACCTCGGAAGATACCGCCGCCGCCAAAACACAAAGCATGAATATGCTGCAAGTTAAACATGTGCACGGCCATGTAATAGAAAATAATCGGCGCGGCCAAAGTGAAACTAATCCAGACCTTTTTCTTTAAGTTGGCAATGTCATTTTCCCGCTCGGCCTCTGCCAATTCCTCTTCTTCCGCTTCGTCAGCACCCTCGCGCGGAATAATTAAGCCATAGCCTAACTTCTGCAGCATGGCATCAATCTGGTCTTGAGAAAATTTCTCAGGATCGAAGGTGATGCTCAACATTTCTGATCCAAAATTGGCTGAGGCTTCCACTACACCTGGCTGCTTGCCTAAATTTTTGCCAATCAAAATACCGCAGGCCGCGCAGTGCATGCCCTTAATCTTGAAAACCTTGCTAATGGTGTGGCTTGACGAAGTTTCGATAGCTTAACAATAGCACAAGTTGATCATGGTATAGTGCCTACAACATGAATAAATTTATCAACATTATTTTGTTCGCTTTCTGGCTGATCGTAAGTGGAATGGTTTACCAGACCTTTTATCGGCCGGCGGAGATAGCCCCGATCGCGCCGAACGGTACTATTGTAGAAATTACCATGAGAAGTATCGCCAACGAATGGCGCTTTGAACCTAATATAATAACGGCGCAAGCCGGGGACAGAGTAATCTTAAAAATATTTAATGAAGATAGTTATGATCATGGTTTTGCCTTAGAAGCCTTTGGCGTTAATAAGCGCCTCTTCCCCAACCGCGAGACTAAAATTGAATTTTTGGTCTCAAAACCAGGCATTTTTTCTTTTTATTGCTCAGTTCCCTGCGGCGAAGGCCACTACCGTCATGTCGGTCAGTTTGGAGAAATTACCAGCCCAGAGGAGCCAGACGATCACGCTGACGATTTAACCCTGGCCTGCTCGATTAACAGCGCCTGTCATCGGTCACTGAGGGGAACTTTAATTGTTGAACCCGCGGCTAGACCCGACACCCTAGCTAACTAAAGCCGATTGCGCTGTCGTCTTTTTTGTGCTCGCCAATTATCCCAGCTCAAAGGACCAGCACCTGTCAACCATAAACTCAGCGCTGCTCCCAACAAACCAACGTCACGATATAAATTAGGATCTACGCTAGCCCCATACTTCCTTAAGAAGGCAACCAAAATGCCAACCAACGACAAGGCCGCCAGCCCACTAACAAAACGCACGTGAACACCAAGCACAAGGCCCAGCGCAATAATCATTTCCATCAAACCCAAGTAGTAGTTGATAGCCGCAGCTGAACCCAAGCCAAGGTCGAGCAAGATTTGGATTTCAGCGCTGGTTTGTTCTGGGATGGAAAGTTTCTGATAGGCAAAGAGGAAAAACACCAAAGCCAGTCCCAAACGTATAACAAAGGGAGCATAAGGCTTGAGCCTGGCTAATTTCTCACTCATGGTCTGAAAGTTCTTTAAGTTTAGCAATAAATCTCTCCTTATTCACGCCACCAGTTGAGAGCAACTCATCATTGATCACAACTCCTGGCGAGGCCATGATCATATGTTGCGAGGCCAGCGCTTGACCTTCCGGTGTGGTAATTGATATTTCACTGAGCTGAACCTTGGGCCAGTCGCTTTTAATTTCTTCCCAAAATTCCATAAAGGCTGCACAGTGCGTACAATTCGGCGACTTTACTACCGTAACGTCAATAGTGTCCATAGGCATCCTCCTAAGTATAGCACACCAGACAGTCCTGCCGTTTGATCAATCCCAACGTCCCCCTTTAAAGCAAGTATGAAGTATGACCCTTTTAAGGTTATCTAGCCGTAGCAACAAGCCAGCTGTCTTTGAAGTGCCTAAAAGTAATCGAGCCGGATTCATCTGTCCGCCAGATAGGTATCCCAGCCAAACGATCCAACACTTCCTGCCTAGGATGGCCAAAACTATTATCGGCACCCACTGAAATGACGGCCGCCTGTGGCGAGGCCGCCTTAATCAAAGCTTCATGCGTTGATGAATTACTACCGTGATGACCAACTTTAAGAATGTCGACATCTAAAAGATTCCGGTCCGCAGCTTTTGTTATGATCGTCTCCGCCCTCTTTTCCGCATCCCCGGTCAGCAGAAACGAAAGACATGACCCCACTTCGCTGTCCGAGCTTCGCGGGGTTGCCCCTTCAGGACAATACTCAACCCGGATTATAACCGAGGCATTATTTATCTCAGATCGTATTGCGGCCAGAGCAGCTTCGCTATCAAGTGGTCCGAGAATAGCTAACTCCATATCACCGACCGATAATCGCTGACCGGCCCTAGCAAACCGGTAAGGAATGTTGCCAGCCACGATTTTCTGCAACCAGACTTCCTGCAATTGCGAGGAATGAGCAACTTCAGGCAGTAGTATCAACTCAACGTTATAGCGCTCCAAAACATGTAGTAGTCCTTCCATATGATCTCGCGCCGGATGCGTCAAGATAACTACCTCAATAGTACGATCGAACCAAGGCAATTCCTCGGCCAATCTGCGCAATACTACCATACCCTGACCACCATCGATCAGAACCTGTCTCGTTCCGTTCTGTAATAAGGTGGCATCCCCCTGCCCCACGTCAAGAATCACCACCTTATCATCGGGCAGCGGAACCATAACCAGCAGCACAATTCCAGCAACGAGTCCGACTACAGCCAGTTGATACATTCTTTTTATCGCGTACCTACTAGTTATTTTTTCCTCTGGTAAACTCATTAACTCAAACCCAGATCTCACGCCACGATCGCCCCTGGTGCTTAAGCCACACCTGAAAAATGACCAGTAGGCCCATATAGTACAACACCATCAGCCAAACTGGCATGGTTATGTCCATGAAGAAAGCTCCGGGAAGAGCAGCCAAGAATCCGGTAATCCAAAATAGCCAGGCCAGTATCCAATGAACCAGCGCGGCTACCAAAAGTGCTAGGGGGAAAGCCAGTAACGACACCGCCAACGCCAACGCCGCTAGCAACAGTAGTACGGGAATCAGCGGCACAACCAATAGATTAGCCACCACACTAATTGGCGAGACGATGGCAAAATGATACAACACTATCGGCCAGGTAAATAAGGCGGCACCAATAGACACCAAGGCCACTGACCTCATGGCATCGAGTAACGGTTTTGACTCAGTCCCACGAGTAAACACTAAGGTCCGTCGAAACAAAAACAGCAGCCCAAAAATACCCAGCACTGCCATAAATGACAATTGCCAGCCAACCTCTAGAAGTAGCCGGGGATTAATCGTTATCATCCCTACCGCAGCGCCCAGCAATATCGTTGGCAAGCTAATTAGTAATTCCAGACGCAGGGCCAACAGGGCAGCCGTCCAAAAGAGGCCGGCTCTAAATGCACTGATTGGCATACCAATGAGAGTGATATAAACCCAAAGAATTACGATAACGACTCCGGTGCGCCACCAAGGCCTACCTGGCATTGTCGATACCACCAAATATAGAAATCCGGCGAATATGGAAATGTGTAAACCTGAAATAGCTAGAACATGGCCCACCCCCACGTGTCTGAACTGCTCGTTCAGTTCAATGGGAATAGTTCCCCGTTGAGCAAACAGCATCGCCGATACCAAGCTAGCGTCAGGCTCAACAAATACACTCTGGACCCGTTGGCTAACCCTTTGCCGTACGGAAGTGAGGAAGTTTGGCCTGCCCCACGCCGTGCCCCACGTAGCTCCGAAGGAGCGAAGTGGGGAAGTCTCGCCCACCGAGACGAAATGAGGATAGCGCCAGGTTGCACCAATACCACGACGAACCAAATAATCACGATAGCCCTCTAACTCCTCAGGCAACTCCGCAACCAAGCCGTAGCTGCCACCGGATAGCCTAACCACACTCCCTTCTTGCCAACCAGAAAAACGTGCTGCAGTAACCAGAATCAAGCACTGCTCCTCAATCAAAACGACATACTGCACCCGCT
Organism: Patescibacteria group bacterium; assembly: GCA_022574795.1. Taxonomy (GTDB): domain Bacteria; phylum Patescibacteriota; class Andersenbacteria; order UBA10190; family UBA10190; genus JACZRJ01. Next base: position 7,016 of record JACZRJ010000020.1, read on the forward strand.
GCTCTTCAATTCGCGGCTGTTCACTAATATGGCCAATCACAGGCTCAGCTACCTCAATTGGGCAAGTCACAACTGTCTCCGATTTCTCTAGAGCATACACTGCCCCCAACACCAGCAGCACTACCGCCCCAACGACCAAGGGTAACTCTTGCCCTGCCCGCCAACCTATCAATGCCACCACAAGTACCAGGCCTATAATCGCCGCCAGTGGAGCTTCGCTAGTGCCCAGCACCATCCCGGTAAACCAAGCCACCAATAAATACAGCAGTAGTTTTCGCACAGCTATATAATAACAAACAGTGCGACCGCCATTGAGATACCTGTACCAACATAAAAAACCGCCCTCTAGTGAGTAGCGGTATAAATATTGGGTAGGGAGGACGAGCTACAGCATGA
>JACZRJ010000021.1 GCA_022574795.1 Patescibacteria group bacterium
AGTCGCGGCTACCGGTGGCGGGCTGACCGGTTGGCGTGGTCGCCTGAGTATTACCGCTGTGGTGTTGCTGGTACTAGCCGGGCTGGTTACGGCGGTAGGTTTCATTGGCCTGGTTACGTTTGCTGGTGCTGGTCAACTGACTCGGTTAAAGGTCTGGCAAGTTGTACAGCAGTTTAGTGCGGTGTCGACCTGGCCACTCTATGCTGTTGGTCTCCTGTTCAGTATTGGTCTGGCTTTGCACAGCTGGCAGCTGCGCTATCTGCTCTTGATTGGGTTGTTTGTAGTGCTGATCATTGCTCGTTGGCGGGGCAGTGGGTCGGCCCGGGAGACGCATGGCATAGTGCGTAATGCGGTGACGCAATTACCTCTGTCGAATGTTATTATTCGTTGGTATGACCAAGCTACTGATGTTCTGGTGGGTGCATCCGCCTCGGGATCAAGCGGGCGCTTTTTTGCGCTGCCGAAGTCGGGTATGTATCGCTTAGTGATTAGCAAGTCGGGGTTTGCCCCATTTATTAAGAAGGATGTCAGTATTACTGCTGACCAGGATGTCACTATATCAGTGGCGGTTGATCTGATGCCAACAGCTCCTGGCAGGTTATAGGGTCTCGTAGGTTAATCAGATAACGCATGGTATAGTAGGTAGTAATGGTTCGTAAGAAAAGGAAGCTAGATAAGAATATGAAGAATCGTAATGTAATCTATAGTTCCGAGGGGTTGCTGGTAATAATGGTAGGAGTGTTAGTGGTAGTAGCGCTGGGCTGGGGGGCTAATAAATTAAGCTTGGCACCTGAGTTGGCATCGAGTGCTCTGGCTGTTGCTAGTGCCAGCCCTAGGGCGACAACAATAAGTACGGCGAGGATAATAGGGGTATCTACCGAGGCAACGACGAAGGCTAGAGGAACAGCTGGGGACGTAAAGAGACAAAAAGAGGCACTTGCTTCGGTTTTAAAACAAGCTAAAGCAATGCAAGCCAATGGTTCGCTGTGCGATCGTCCGGTAGCAATAGCATTGAAAAATCTAGATACCAGGTTGTGCCGAGGGGACAATAGGGAACCGCGATCCTACGAGCTGGTAGGAAAACCTATCATGACGAGGCCTACGGTTTCTCCTGGGGTGACGCCAGTACTGCAACCAAAAATTGAATGCGAGACAGCGCTAACGGATGAGGGAGGTAAGTCTTATAAGTTGTCTTCAATTCCAGGATCGAGACTTAGCAAAGAAGCGCTGGTTATATGTGGGGCGAAATGCGTGGTTGAATACCAATGCGACAGGACTGACACGTAATGGCTTAGTGGTACATTAATATGTAAGAACATGATGAGTAAGAAAAAGACTAATCAGACTACCGGTATTCCGGTTACTGTGATGGTGTTGGGTGGAGTAGTGGCAGTTTTTCTATTGGCCTGGTTTGTCAATCAATCTGGTTTGGGCAGCTCGTTAAGCACGGCGGCTCTCGCGGTGGTAGAGCCTGAAATAAAGCACGTAGTCAGTACTGACCTCCAAGGTGACGTTGAGCCATCTCCTCGAGTATATCGGTCAGCTCGGACGTGGGGGAAGGGGGATACTCCAGAGCTGGCGAAGACAGCATGTGCCGCTAAATTAGCTGCACAAGGTTGTGATTTTAATGCGCGGGCGTCAGGTATTAGGCATCCGAAATTGAATTGTGACCCGCTGAATTTTTAGGGTGAGGCGATAGACGGAGGAAGCGCTTATCGGAAGATGACCAATGATATTGACGCCTATGTTAACGACGATTGGAAAAAGCCGGCAGATAGGAAAGCGGGAGGTGGTAAGGTTGTCTATACCGAAACCGGAGATTCTGGATTTGTAACCTGTGTGCAAACGGAGTGCACTGGCAAGCAGACTTGTGGCAGAAATCCTAAGCCCAGTAGTACACCTAAGTCTTCGCCCTAATTAATCAGGTCCGCGTTACAATAAACCAGAGCTTGAATTGGGGCTGTGGTTTGTTGTTGCTTTAATGTTGCCGGCGGCGGCGGTTATGTTCAGGTTTCTCTAAAAGGTTCGTAGGGTTGATATCTAAGCTTGTTAAAAACCTTGGTTAAGCCATCTGGTAAGGCAGCGCCATTGCCAATTAGTGCTATTTAGTATATAGTTTTTGCTGGTTAGGTTTTGCTACGTTCATTGTCATTTCAATTCTTCCCGGTAACGGGAACGGCCTAGGCAGGCCGAAAATCTCTTTCTAAGACAAGGAGTTTGCCATGAAAAAGTTGAAAGTTCTGTGCCTGTCTTTGCTGTTGTTGATCTACATTCCGATCTTTGATGCTGTAGCTCAAGCGGTCGATGAGCAAGAACAAGGTCAGCAAGAAGCGGGCGAGCTCGCGAGAGTTGCCAAAGACGATTCACAACTGGCGAGCATTACTCTTGATCCTGGGCTTTCAGATAGCTGGGAGCAACGTCTGCAAGAAGCCTTTAAGTTGGTGATACCTGCCAAAGAGGATCCGCGGCTGCTGAAAATTAGTTTTAAGACTAAACCCTTCGATCGCTGGGATCGACAAGTATCGGAGGAGGAACTATGCGACATGGTGATGGCAGATCGCAGGTGGGACGGTGATGGTAACCGGATAAACATGGTGAAGGTACTTCAGTCTCAGCTGGGTACGTTTACCCAGGTACGTTCTCACCGGCGATACTCGATTGATCCAGAGGCTCACTACCGAGATGCAGGGCACCCTCAGCATCTATTTTTGAGTCGGAGAGGCTTCGGGCCTTGGCATGACATGGTGCAATTTCCCGGCGGGAAATGGGTACGAGGATACCCCAACTCAGTCAACATCCTGAGGGTTGCAACAATCGATGAAGAGACGTTCCTCTTCACCCGTCAACACATAGTGCGGTGGCTGGGTGCGGGAAAATTCGAATCAGTCGTTCAGATTGGCAGCCATGATGCGTCACTGCGCCCTTACCTGGCGATAAATCGCGATTCGGCTGACGGTAGTTTTGTTGGTAGATTCTACGCTGTGGCGACCTCAAAGTGGTCACATTTCGGAGGCCTACTCGAATGTCGTCTCGGAGCCTGGCGTTTCTACCGTTACACTGGGCGGCACAAACATTGGGTGGAAGCAGCGGTTGAAAAGGATGGAGTTGTAACACTCGGTTTGTTCAAGGGCTTTGGCGAAAATAAACGCCAGACCAAAGTCAGTTTCAACCCAGCCACCGGAGAGTTCAAGGACCTATAACAATCGTTCATTTCTAAAGAACGTACCTTAGGTAACGTGAGCGCCTATTCTACTCACCTTACCGCTATCAGCCCCGTGTCAGATTGACCGGGGCTTTTTTTGATTCTTGCCGAAAAGAGTGAGCTCGCTGTTCAGCGAGCCACGGTTTTTCGAGCAAGAATCAACCCAGCGCCGGCAGGTGCTGGGTACTGATACCTCTTGTCCAATATGCTGAGTAAACGAAACTTTACGTCTAAGGGTACGGCTAGAATGATCAACTCCGCATCGTTTAGATGCGGCAGGCCAGCGGGCCAAGTCTTGCCTGCGTGGCTGAGCCACAGCGAAACCCCGTCTCAACGGGGCGGAAGCAATCCTTACTGTATGGTATGAGTAAGGCTCCAGCCCTTGGGCTCCATTTTTTTGAGTGAAGGGGTTTGGTACCGTACTATGTAGGTATGAAGACGGTTGTTTTAGTGGCGGGGAAAGGGTCTCGCATGGCCAAGGACTATGAGGGTCCCAAGCACCTCTTACCGGTGGCAGGCAAACCCTTACTTGAGCACGTGCTGGATGGGCTGCCCAGCCAAGTGGACGGCATTGTGTTAGTTGTTGGCGGGCCACATGAGCAGGCCATTCGAGAACATTTCAAGGGTGGAGAGTATAACGGTTTGCCCATCGAGTTTGTGGTTCAGGAAGAGCAGCTGGGATTAGCGCATGCGTTTTGGACTGCCAAAGACGTTATCTCGGGAAGATGGTTGGGGATGATTGGTGACGATATTTTAGCTGAGGGCGACTTGGACAAACTGCTTGAGCACAAGATAGCTTTACTGGCGGCCAAAACAGATCATCCCGAAAACTTTGGGGTGTTGGTTGTTGACGATGAGGGATATTTAGTTCGATCCGTTGAAAAGCCCCAGGAATTTATTTCTGATTTAGTCTGGACTGGCTTCATGGTGATGGATGAGCAGTTCATGCGGATTGAGGTGGCCCCCTCCCCTCGGGGAGAGTATGAGACACCGGATGTTTGGACCAAGCTGATCAACGAGCACGGGGCCAAAATAAAAGTGGTGGAGGCAGATTTTTGGTTACCGGTGAATGACAGAGAACAATTAGAAGAGGCGGCCCAGGTGCTTAGTGAACGAGGCTAGTTTTGACTTTTGTCTCATAATAGTCTATACTAATATTACGGTAAAAGGAGTAAGAAATACCCTGCTTTTGAGCGGGGTATTTTGCTATTAGTAGCTGTGTGGTGTGTTTGTCTGGATGCTTTTTATGTAGGTTCTGTCCTAACCGCGGCCGACTGAATGGTAGACAAACCCTAGTTTCTCCATTTTCTTAGGCTCAAACATATTACGACCGTCAATAATTATGGGGGAGCTCAACATTGATCTGACTTTGGTCCAATCTGGTTTCTTGAATTCATCCCAGTCTGTGGCGATGACTAAAACGTCGGCACCTTTCAGCGCATCGTACTTACTTCGCTGGTAGCGGACCTTGTTGCCAAGCACTGCCTTGGCTGTTTGGGTAGCCTTGGGGTCATAGGCTTGAATGACGGCGCCGTCTTTATGCAGTTGCTCAACCAGAGTGATGGTAGGGGCGTTACGCATGTCGTCGGTGTTGGGTTTAAAAGCTAAGCCCCAGAGAGCTATGGTTTTACCCTTGGTGACCCACAGCGCTTCCTCTATTTTTTGCAGAAAGAGTTGGCAGGCGAGGGCATTTATCTTTTCGACTTCCTTTAACAGGCCAAAATCGTAGCCTAGGTCATCAGCGATGGCGATGAACGCTGAGACATCTTTGGGGAAGCAAGAGCCACCATAGCCGATGCCAGCGTTGAGAAAATGCGGACCAATACGTTCATCGAGACCCATACCATGCGTTACTTGATCAATGTTGGCGCCAGTAAGCTCACAGATGCGGGCCAGGGCGTTGGCGAAAGAAATCTTGTTGGCCAGGAAGGAGTTGCTGGCATGCTTGATAAGCTCGGCACTCTTCACGTCAGTGGCAATAAAGGGAGCCTTGATCGGGGCATAGATCTCGCGCATGATTTTTTCTGCTCGTTTGTTATCGACACCAACGACAATACGATCGGGGTTGAGAAAATCGTCAATTGCTGAGCCTTCGCGCAGAAACTCGGGCTTGCTGACTACGTCAAAGTCGATGTTCCGTTTATTGTAGCGCTTGATGGTTTCAGCCACGCGCTCGGCAGTTTGCACCGGCACGGTACTCTTATCCACGACCACCTTATACGAGTCGGCCGCCGCCGCGATTTCCTTGGCGGCACCGGCGACATATGAGAGGTCAGCTTTGCCGTTGGGCTGTGGTGGGGTATTAACGGCAATGAAAATAACCTCTGATTGTTTGACGGCTTCTTTGAGGTTTGTGGTGAAGGAAAGACGCTTTCGTTTGACGTTCTTTTTAACTAGCTCATCTAGTCCCGGCTCATAAATAGGGATGATGCCTCGCTTGAGCTTGGCGATTTTTTCTTTATTGTTGTCGACCAGGATGACGTGGTGTCCGATTTCGGCCAGGGCAGAACCGGAGACCAAACCAACGTAGCCAGCGCCAATAAAGGCGAGGCGGTGCTTGTGAAACTTTGTTTTTGGCATAGCCGCACGATACACAATGTTGTCTTATAAATGCAAGAAGAAAGCAACGTGCTAGGATAAACATTATGTCATTTCACACGGCGCGGTTACCACACGCGATAACGAGTTTATTTGCGGTAAAGCCATCGCCGCAGATGCGGGAGATGTATGCCTTTCTGAGTATTTTCAATTTTGCGGCCTCGCTGGTGGGAATTTTTGTGCCGGTTTTTCTCTGGCAGCAGGGGTTTTCACTTAGCGTCATTGCCTTGCTGTATGCGCTGCATTATGGCAGCTACGCCATCGCTATGCCTTTGGGTGGGCGGTTCGCGGCACGTTTTGGCCTGGAGAGGTCATTAGCCTTGTCGACACCTATTTTTGTTGCCGTCTTTCTGACGATAGCAGCGGTGCCCTCGGTGCCAAACCTCGTGTGGGTGTCGTTTTTGCTACTCACTGCCCATAAGATTTTTTATTGGCCGGCTCACCATGCGATCTTTGCCTCAAACATGGCGAAGAATAATCGGGGGACTGAGCTATCGTGGGTGCGCTTTGTTTCCTATAGCACGGGAATAATTGGACCGCTGATTGGTGGAGCGGTGGCCTTAGCGTTAGGTTTTCCAGCTCTTTTTATTATCGCCGCAGTAATATTGTCGCTGTCCAGCATACCAATTTTGCGGACCCGAGAGCACTTTCAGGTAGCTGAGCTAGATTACAGTCATTTCTGGCGCGAGATTAGGGCACCGGGTAATGAGCGCATGATAACGGGAATGATTGGCTGGGGAGAGGATTTGGTCTTCTTAGTTTTTTGGCCGATTTTTATGTTTATGATCTTGGGTAATCCACAAACGTTGGGGATAGTCATTGCCATTAGCTCACTGGCCATGAGTGTTTGGGCCTTCGTTATTGGAGAAATGACTGACCGTCATACCCCGCGGACAGTATTGCGGCTGGCTGCGCCAGTCTTTGCGCTGAGTTACGTGGTTCGGTTTTGGGTAACTACTGGGGGAGGGGTTTTAATGGCGGATATCTTTAATCGCTTGGCGTCGGCTAGTATCTCCATTCCATTTTTATCACGATTGTATGCGTTGGGCGTACGACGTAACCCGCTCGTTTATGTTTTGGCCGCCGAGATTGTGTTGGCAATTACCAAGACCGTATTTGCTTTGTTATTGGCCTATATATTCTGGCAGTTTCCGCTGGCGGTTGCCTTTAAACTCACTTTTGGCATAGCGGCTGTTCTGGCGCTGTTGTACGCGTCGCTGTGATATGAGGGAAGGGAGGTATCCCTTCCCTCATCGTTCACTCCGCCCCGTTGAGACGGGGTTCGTTTGTGCTCAGTTGGCACCCTACGACTCGCTTCGCTGCGCTCTGCTGAGGCGCCCTCTC
>JACZRJ010000022.1 GCA_022574795.1 Patescibacteria group bacterium
CTAAGGATCACCCCAGAATAGCAGCTCGCATGCAAGTCACCAGTGACCTCTATAGTAACTGGGGCGTTACTGTCGAACACTTCACGGTCGAGGGCAAAACCCTGGTCGAGAAAATATTCCTGGCCGTCACCTTGGGCCTCTGGACCTCATACTACCTAGCTCTAGCCAACGGCCTTGACCCAATTCCGGTCGAAGGTGTTGAAGATTTCAAAGCCAAGCTCAAAGAAGTCGCCGGAGAGAATTAAACAAAGACCGCGGTGATATTTTGCCAGCGTTGATGGCCTGCACATCAAGTCCTATTTAGCGTAGTAATCCTCGTCTTCATCAGCACCATGCTCACCATCAGTACACGTACATGGCGTTAAGGCCTGATCTTCTTTGAGACAATCCTTATTCTTACACACCCCAGATTGGTCTGAAACATCCCGACATTCCGTGCAGGTGTAATGCTCTCCCTCGTCACTCATCGTAAGAACACCTCCTTAGATACTAGTAAGTAATCGATTAAGCTAATAGAACTGAAGTATAGTGCCACGAAACGTCCACCACCAATACCAGCCGCGTTGCGGGGTAGTCCAAAGCTTAGTACCGTAGTTGCGCAGGGGATGTGGTGGAACTGGTAGACACGCAGCGTTCAGAGCGCTGTGAGCATTAGCTCGTGGAGGTTCGAGTCCTCTCATCCCCACAATATCTCTCACCTACTCTTTTCCGTATACATTTGACAAATTATGTCAGTCTGCTACACTAACATTTGGAATATTAAAAATTGAATCGTGACAGGCGAGAGAGCAGCCGCAGTGCAAACTAAATGCCTTTTCGCGTTTTACGATTCCTGATTGAAAAAGAAAACAACTAAATGACAACAGACTCGAGCCGCAAGGCATCGTCGGGTTCAGGCCAACCAACGCCTCCACCCGTACGGCCTACGACTAACAATAGACGTACAACCGCATTACCAAAAGCTAATCAGCGCCCCAGACCCAGCGCTAATCAACGCTCCAAACCATCTCGGTCGGCCCCAGCCAAGCGAGGCGCTGGCGCTAGTCGTGGACCTCGCGGACGCGGTCCGCGTAGCTCTGGCATACATTTTGGCCCCTCGCGCAGCAAACAATTCCAAAGCATAAAACAACCTCCGCGCAATCCTGACGCCATGTACCTCTTGCCGCTCGGCGGACTTGAGGAAATTGGACGTAACTCGGCTGTCGTCGAATACAAAAGTGACATCATCCTGATCGATCTAGGCCTAATGTTCCCGACTGAACAAATGTATGGCATTGACTACATCATTCCTGACATTTCCCCCCTGCACGGCAAGGAGAAACATATTAAGGGCGTGATCATCACGCACGCTCACTACGACCACTTCGGCGCCGTGCCCCATCTCATCCCCAAGCTGGGAAATCCACCAATCTACGGCTCCGAATTCACCATGAAGTTGGTCGAAAAGCGCCAGGCCGATTTTCCTAATTATGCCCAGCCAACGGTAAATATCGTACAGCGAAAGGAAATCTTTAAACTAGGTAAGTTTGAGATCGAAACTTTCCACGTCAATCATTCGGTGCCAAATGCCTTCGGTGTTGTGGTTCGCACGCCAGCCGGGTCAATCGCTTTTACCGGAGACTTTAAATTCGACAATCATCCCGTTAATGATCTGCCCGCCGACGAGGAGCACATTAAAGAGTTGAGCAAGAAAGGTGTAAGCGTGCTGTACACCGATTCCACGGGAGCCGAGCGCGAAGGACATTCGCTTTCCGAATCGACGATTGAAAGCAACATGGAGAATATCTTTAAGAAACACCCCAATCAGCGCATCATCGCCGCGACGTTCTCCTCAATGATCGATCGCCTCCAGCAACTCATCTCCCTAGCCGAGAAATATGGACGAAAAGTGGCTGTTGATGGCTACTCGATGAAGACGAATGTAGAAATCGCCCGTGAAATAGGCTTCATGAAGGTAAAAAGTGGCACTCTTATTAGCACTGACGAAAGCAACAAACTGTCACCCGGTAAAGTTCTAATCCTTTGTACGGGAGCTCAAGGCGAAGACAACGCTGTACTTAATCGCATCATTAATAAAGAGCATAAAAATCTGGAGCTCCAGGCCGGCGATATTGTCATCTTCTCCTCGTCCGTGATTCCAGGCAACGAAGCCTCTGTCCAAATGGTCAAAGACCAAATCTACAAACAAGGAGCTGAGGTCGTTCACTACAAAATGATGGATATCCACTCTGGAGGTCACGGCCATCGCGAGGACTTGCAACACATGATCGACCTGATGAAGCCCGATTATCTAATCCCCGCTCATGGTTACTTTAGCTTCCGTGCCGAACACGCCAAAATGGCTGTGGCCAATGGCTTTGATCGCAATCACGTCTTACTACCCGCCAATGGCGAGGTTGTTGAAATCATGCCAGGCAAAGTCCGACTCAATAAAGAAAAGTATGAAATTAAACACATTATGGTCGACGGTCTCGGCGTCGGTGACGTGGGTAATGTCGTTTTACGAGATAGGCAATTACTCGCTTCCGACGGCATGGTTGTCGTCATCGCCACGATTGATGGCAGAACCGGTAAAATTATCGGCGAGCCTGATTTGATCTCCCGCGGTTTTGTGTACCTCAAAGAACACCAACAGTTGATCAATGATACTCGTCAACAAATCCGTAAAGTGATCGAGAGTCAATCCGGCAAAAAGCATGGCGGTGCTCCCAACTGGCCACACCTCAAATCAAATCTACGCGACTCAATCGGCGAATTCCTTTTTCAGAAAACTGAGCGCCGCCCGATGGTGCTGCCAGTGATCATTGAGGTCTAGAGCCAACATGTAGCTGCCCCGGGCTACCTTGCCTGCCGACAGGCAGGCCTGTTAGGCTGAAAGACATGAACCTCCCTTCAGGCCAGACAATCTTATCAGGCATCCAACCTTCCGGAGTGCTCCACCTGGGCAACTACTTAGGTGCCATTAAACAATGGGTGGCTCTCCAGGATAATAATACGGCCTACTACTGCATCGTTGATGAACATGCCATCACGGTGCCGTACGACAAAGAGAAATTACCGGAATACATCCTCGATACCGCCGCCACCTATCTGGCGGCTGGCCTCGATCCAACCAAAAGTACCGTTTTCGTGCAATCACATGTTCCGGCCCACACTGAGCTGGCGTGGTTGTTAGGCACACTCACTCCCCTGGGCGAGCTCAAACGGATGACACAATTTAAGGAAAAGGAAAATAAGCAACAAGCTGAATCAAACCTCGGCCTCTTCGCCTATCCAGTACTACAGGCGGCGGACATATTGCTCTACCAGGCGGATCTGGTGCCCGTCGGCGAGGATCAAACCCAGCACATCGAACTCACTCGTGATATCGCTAAGCGCTTCAATAACAAGTTCGGTGAGTCTTTCACTATCCCCAAAGCCTATCTGCCAGAAGGCACGTCCCGGATTATGTCACTGTCGGACCCAACGGCGAAAATGAGCAAGAGCGATCTTGATAAAAGCTACATTGCTCTGACCGATGAACCTGATGCAATTCGCCAAAAAATTAAGAGTGCCGTCACTGAAACTGAGCCGGTCATTTCCTTTACTAAGAGCGGTCCAGCCGTACAAAATCTTCTACAAATCTATGAAGCCTTCAGCCAATTATCACGTCCAGCCATCGAAGAGAAACTTAGTACCGGCGGTCATCAAAAACTCAAAGAGTCTTTAGCTGACATTATTATTGAGCACCTGCAACCACTGCAAGAGAAATATGCTGACCTGAGATCAGACGAAACTGCACTCAAGAAGGTCCTAGCCGCTGGCGCCGCCAAAGCCAACGAGGTTGCTTCTAAAACATTGCATCTGGTCAAAGAAAAAATGGGGCTGGCCTAGCTCACACGTTAAGGTTTGCTTCTGCCTGCCCGGCTGACAATTATACCAAGCGCGCCAACCACCGTACGCAGCCAGTATCAAAACAGCTAATTTCGTTATCCTTAGGCCCAAACGACCAAGTCTACGAGCCATAATCATGATACGCCTTCCGTGTCAGTGAAAAGAACCAGCGAAGAGAACAGATTGACGATACGTCCCTAACTAATATAGCATCCCAAGCAAGCTGTCGATATGCCTAAACTATCTACTACCTCAATCCTAAACACGGCCAAACGAGCAGCCCGTGAAGCCGGGAAGATCACCACTCAGGCCTACGGGCAACATCAGTCCGTCACCTTCAAGAGCGATTACACTATTGTAACCAAAGTTGACCAGGCCGCCGAGCAAGCCATCATCAAAGTCATTACTCAGGAATTTCCTGAGCATGGTTTTATTTCCGAGGAGACCGGTGAACAAAAGGCCGACGCACCAGACATCTGGGTAATCGACCCCTTGGACGGCACTTCGAACTTTGTTCTTCAACTGCCCTATTGGTGCGTCTCCATCGCCCATCTCCACCACGGCACAGTCACCGCGGCAGTGGTCTATCAACCAGTCACCGACCAGTTATTTGCGGCTGCGGTGGATAGTGGCGCAACCCTAAACGACGAATCAATTCAGGTTGGACAACTCTCTAAGCTTAAGGAAACAGTAACCGTACTCGGGCGAGGCTCTTCTGCCAAAGCCAAAGAGAGGCTACCAGATATTTTGAGCAAGCTAACCAACTTTGATCGTACCGAGCGTATCCCCGGCTCTTCTGCCTTAAACATCTGCTATACCGCCTGGGGTAAATTCGACACCTCGATTAACCTTAGCCCACACCTCCATGACATCGCCGCCGCCGTACTGATTGCTCAAGAAGCCGGTGCTAGAATCACTGACTTTGACGGCCACAAGTGGCAACCCTCGCTATCCCACCCAGGCGAGTTCCTCGTTACCAATGAGGCTCTCCTGCCGCAAATCATCAAGTTACTGCAAGCTACCTAATGAGATCCTCAATTTCCTGCTGCTTTTCCTTGAGTAGCTCCGGCGTATCGGCCTCAATATTAAGCCTCAGTTTCGGCTCAGTATTGCTGGGCCGAACACTCGCCCACCAGGTAGGATATTCAAATCGGATACCGTCATAATCGTATATGGTATCGGCCTCCTTATAATGCTCCCGCAATCTTTGAATAACCGCCTCTTTATCACTCACCTCGAAATTAATTTCCGGAGTTTTTGCTCGTCGCAACAATGGCGCGACGATTTCTGAGACGGGCTTGCCAGACTCAAGCACCAAGCGCAAGAAATAATTCATCGCTAACATGCTAGACTCGGCATACCACGGAGCGAAGTAAAAGTGTCCGGAAACCTCACCCGCAAACCAAGCCCCCTCTTCACGCATTTTGGGCTTGATCAATGAATGACCAACTTTCCACATCAAGGGTCTCCCCCCAGCTTCGGCAATAACCTCTGCCGTCGTTCGCGACGATCTAATATCAAATATAATTGGGGTGCCGGGGTGCTCCTTCAATACTTCCCTCCCAATCAAGGCCGTCGTAATATCGCCAGGTATAGTTACTCCTTGCTCAGTAAAGAAAAATACCCGATCGCCATCACCATCAAAAGCAATACCTAAATCGGCCCCGTGTTTTCGAACCGCCGCCTGCACATCAGCGTTGTTTTCTTCCTTCAATGGATCAGCCTCATGGTTAGGAAAACTGCCATCCAGGTCCCAATAGAGCGGGATCACCTCGCCACCCAACTGCTTCATCACCTGGGCCAAGATGTATCCCGTCATCCCGTTACCAGCATCAATAACTATTTTGAGTCCGGCAGCTGAACCTCCCTGCGTTACCATGGCCACATACTCATCACGAACATCATGATCGCTAATCTGGCCTCGTTTGGTAACCGCTGGCCACTCTCGCCGCTCTACTAAATCACGAATCTCCATTATCCCTGTCTCCCCCGATATAGGAATGGCTTCCTCCCGGGTCATTTTAGCGCCATTGTACTTACCTGGATTATGCGAGGCAGTTACCATCAGGCCACCGTCAGCTTTTAACTGGTGAACCGCATAGTAGAACATTGGTGATGTTGCCAAACCAATGCGCAAGACATCAAGGCCACCATCAAGCAGGCCTTCAATCACCGCCGGTTCTAATTCGTCACCGGTAGGCCGCATATCACGGGCAACTACCACCCGTTCAAACTTGGTGAAGGCCGCATAGGCTCGACCAAGGTGATAAGCCTCGGTGGCGTCAAAATCATCAGGAACTATTCCCCGAATGTCGTAGGCCCGATAAATATCTGGATTAAATGGCATATCTCAAAAAAGTAGTAGCTACATCCTACCAGCCTTACCTATCGACAAGCAAGCTGCCTGACCCAATACCTAGCAGCAGACTTCTATTTTTCTAGCTAAGATAAAATCGTTTTCCGACAAGCCATTAATGGCATGCGTCGTCAGCTCAATGACCACCTTCTTAAAGTAGATATACATGTCCGGGTGATGCCCCTCACGCTCAGCGATGGCGGCAACGTCATTCACGAATACCATGGCATCAGCAAAACTATTGAACTCAAACTCCCGCTTAATACGCCGATTATCCTCTACCTCCCACTCAGTGATCAGCTGTTGCTGATACTCCTTAACTTCGGTCGGTGTCAGCGGTGCCTCGCCTCCCTCACAAGGCACACACTTTCGATCAAGTAAACTGTCGGTTTCTACCATTGCCATCGTGCCGTCATACTTATAAATATTTAACTACTCTCTGTTGTGCCAAGCATTACTCATTCGGTCAAGCTCTTTCAAAGTATGACTGAGTAGAATCCTCTCGTCCTGAAAGACACAGTTCATCTCAAATAGTTTTCCAGCTATCAACAATGGCAACCAGTACTGATCATCTGGCCACATCTGATCATACGGTATCGCCTCCAGCTCAAACCATCGCGGTGTCATCTCGGCTGATTCTCTCACCTGCCCCTCAAAACGACTCACCAGCCAGACATGAATTTCCACCTCGCCAGACACCGCCGCGGACGACAAGCCCAACCCTTTCGCTATCTCAGCAGTATCACGATATACCACCCGCACCATCCCTTGCTGAGACATTTTCGTTGCCACAATACCAGCCTCTTCAGTAAGTTCCCGTCGTACCGCCGTCTCAACTGATTCTCCTGGTTCTACTTTACCCCCGAAGCCATTCCAGTAGCCAACTCCCAAGCCCTGCTTCTTAA
>JACZRJ010000023.1 GCA_022574795.1 Patescibacteria group bacterium
GATAGTCATAGGCTCCGAAATCGAAGGGGCCGAATCTATTCACGCCAACCAGGCCGATTGGGGTGCCGGCCGTTACTAGTTGGGACACGGCGCGGTCACATTGCTCGTCTCCGCCTGGATTGGTGTCTAGACTAAGTTTTTTATCTGGTACATCGGCCTCGGCCAAAATAAAAAGCGGAGGCAATGATGATGATCGAGATAACAATGAAGGTGAGTGGCAACCACTTAGGAACCATTTGAGCATGGTATCACACCACACTTTCGTCCTGAACTTCAGCTCGTCGTTTGGCAATAGGGTAAAGAAACCGAGTGGGACAACTTATTTCTAGGCGAGCTACCCAACTACACTGTCGGGGCATACTATTAGGACATGACCCTGGCCGATGAGTTGATTGCAGATGGCGTGCTTAGTACGCCAGTACTTATTGAAGCGTTTCGCGCTATCGATCGGATTGATTTTGTGGGGCCTGATATCCAAGGGGAGGCGTATGCCAATACTCCGCTGCCCATTGGTCAAGGACAGACAATTTCACAGCCGTGGACGGTAGCCTTTATGTTGGAGTTGCTCCAGCCGCAAGCTGGAGAAAAAATACTTGATGTTGGTTCTGGTTCGGGATGGCAAACTGCCCTGTTGGCGCAGGTGGTTGGTGAGCAAGGTACGGTAGTAGGGCTGGAAATTATTCCAGAGCTATGCGCGATGGGGAAGGCTAATGTCAAGAAGTACGGTTTTATTGAGAGCGGAGTTGTTACCATGCATTGCCAGAGTGCGCTGAATGGCTTTGCGCCGGCAGCACCATTTAATAAGATTATAGCGGCAGCGGCGGGAGAGACGGTACCCCCGGCTTGGCAAGATCAGTTGGCCGTTGGCGGTATAATCGTCACACCGATTGGCTCCAGCGTGTTGTTGTTGAGTAAAAAGAGTAGCACCAGGTGGGAGCGAGAGGAGTATCCAGGGTTTGCTTTCGTGCCGCTGGTGGCAGGTGATGATTGAGCATTGATTGACCGTATTTGGTAGCAGCCGTAGGTGAGTCTGGCTTAAGGAGGTTGACGTAAGAGTGTTGGTAGTTTGACGCTCGTTGGTCTACCGCGGGTCTAGCATAGGTCTGCCACAAATGATTGACAAATGCTCGGTGTAAAAAGGAGGAATTGGATTGCTAGCTGACAGGGTTTGCGAATACAATAGGTAAGGGGGAGGGATCATTTACTAGGTTACAGGAGGTGGTTTAGATGATGAAAGGAAAAGGAATGCACCGGGTGAGTTTCTTGCTGGTTGTAATTGGTGCTATTAACTGGGGCTTGATTGGCCTGTTTGAGTTCAATTTGGTAGGACTTATCTTGAGCGCCGTGCCAGCTATTGAGCGTATTGTCTATGTACTGATTGGTTTGGCAGGAGTCTATCTCTTGATGACGCACAAACATGATTGCCGGACTTGTACGGAGGAAGCGAGCGTGCCTAAGGCTTAGGTTAGCAATTCGTTTAAGGGTACTGCTTTAGTAAACGAGGCGTGGTGAATCATTCACCGCGCGGTTTGGTTGATTGCAGCGACCTTTTTTATGTAGCACACTGGCAGGGTGATTGGTAAAGCTTGGCTGGTGTTGGGGGTAATTGCGGCGGGAAGCGCTGCAGTTTTTTTATGGCAGATAGATTTTTCTGCGACCAAGGGTAGGTTGGCTTCAGGTTTGCGCCCCACTGAGGTGCCCTACGACTCACTTCGTTCGCTGCAGGGTAAAGGGTTTCGCTACGGCTCAGCTACGGCTCAGCTAACAGTGGCCGCGACTATTTTTCCGCTGGCTGACATTGTGCAGAATGTCGCCGGAGAGAGAGTTCGAGTCTTGACGGTGGTTAAGCCTGGAGTATCTCCTCACTCGGCCTCACTGACACCACAAAAAGTCCTTGAGCTAGCGGAGGCGCAAGTGTTATTCATGATCGGGCACGGTTTAGATAATGCCATGGTTGGTTCCTTGACCAAGATACTTGAGCTGCCGACGGTAGTGGTGGATCGCGGCGTGGACTTGCGTACTTTGGTAGCTGACCGTAACCGTGATCAAGCTCAAACAAGCTCGGTCCCGCCTGGCGCCGCTGATCCTCACTATTGGTTGGCAGTACCAAACGCGCAGCAGATCGCAGCGACGGTGGCGACTGAATTAATTCGGCTTGATCCAGGCCAGGCAGCAGAATATGAGGCGAATCTGGCCCGCTACCAGGCGCAGTTGGACACGCTTGAGATAGAATTACAGCAGGCAGTTGAGCAGGTAGCCAGCCGTGAGATTTTCACTTTGCACGACGCCTGGTCGTATTTTGCAGCGCAGTACGGGCTGGAATTAATAGCTGTTTTTGAGCCAAAGGAGGGTCATATTCCCTCTCTGGCTGACATAAAAAGACTACAACAGGTGGCGGCTAGCCAAGATTTGGTTGTCTTTTACACCGAACCGCAAAAAGAGAGCTCGGCGGCGGTCCGTATTGTGCAGCAAGAGTTCGGTCTGGCGGTGGAGACGCTTGATCCAATTGGTGGGACGATTGAGGCCCCTGATTATCTGTCTTTGATGAGGCGTAACGTAGCTGCCGTCGTTAGAGGCTCCTTGGTTGGTGGTAACAGCAATGTTAGGTAGCTGACTTGTTCGTGTAATCAAGCTTAGGACTGCTACAGTATAGAGATGTGGAGGGTGAAGATAATACTTTTGGTGTTGCTGGCTTTAGGCATTGCGGGAGGTATCGCTATGGCGGTGAGACCGCTGCCGCCAGGGTTGAGTGTTGTTGGATCAAGGTATCTCGTGCCGGCTGAGTCCATCACTTTTTTAGCTGATCGGACATATGTTGACGCGGCCGGCGATCGCTTTAGTGAGCAGCAGATTTTTGATGAGGTGCTGGCGATGATAGCGAGAGCCGAGCACTATGTTCTGCTCGACATGTTTTTGTATAACGATTGGCAGGGGAATCAACCGGAGACAACCCGGGCTTTGTCGTCTGAGCTGACGCAAGCCCTGGTGGCTAAGAAGCAAGCGAACCCCAATATTAGTATTACGGTGGTCAGCGATCCACTTAATACTGTGTATGGTGGTCAGCTCTCCACTCATTGGCAGCAATTACAAGAGGTTGGTATTTCAGTGGTGATTACTGATCTCACCCGACTGCGAGATAGTAATCCTGGCTACTCGGTTTGGTGGAGAGCTCTGGTGCAGTGGTTTGGCAATAGCGCTGACGGCGGCCTGACGCCGCATCCGTTTCAGTACCAGGGGGCCACAGTAACGGTGCGCTCTTGGCTGAGTCTGTTGAATTTTAAGGCTAATCATCGTAAGCTGCTGGTGGCTGATGAGCCGCAAGCTGATGGCTCGATTAAGTTGGCTGTTTTGGTAACCTCGGCTAATCCTCATGACGGCAGCAGTGCGCACAGCAATGTAGCTCTCAAGGTTGTTGATAGTTTATGGCAAGAGGCGGTGGTCAGCGAGCAGGCGGTGGCCGCCTTTTCTGGCCAGAGCGTGCCTGGATTTACCAAGACTGTTGCCGACGAGGAGGGAGAGACGGTAGTGCAGCTGCTTACCGAGAGTGCAATTCTGCAGGTACTAGTAGCTGAGCTTGATCGCACTAAGGTCGGCGACTCAATTGACCTGGCGATGTTTTATCTCTCGGAGCGGTCAATAATCAAACGTTTGTTGGCGGCGGCAGAGCGAGGGGTTACGGTGCGCCTGCTCTTGGATCCAAATAAGGACGCTTTTGGACACACTAAAAATGGTGTACCAAATAGGCCGGTAGCGCACGAGCTAGTGTCTAAATCGGGAGGAGAAATTGCGATCCGCTGGTGTGATACTCATGGCGAGCAGTGCCATACCAAGCTGATACTGATTGAGCGGGAGGGGTCATTTACTATGATTGTCGGCTCGGCCAATTTGACTAGGCGTAACTTGAGGGATCTTAATCTTGAGACCAATGTGTTGGTCTCCGCCCGAGAAAAGATTCCATCATTTGTTGCCGCTGATGATTTCTTTGAGGAAATCTGGACAAATCGCGAGGGCCGCACCTTCTCGACTGCTTATGAAACGTATCTTGATACCAGTATCTTTAAAAAATTTCTGTATCGTTTCCAAGAGGCGACTGGCTTAAGCAGTTTTTGAACAGTTAACTGGTCTACTCAGTGATTTTTTTGGTGTTTGACATTAATGCTAATAGTATTGCATGGTAATCCAAATCTATTACCTATGAAGCTAATTTACTTTAATGGTGGTCCGGAAGAGAAGGCAATGCTGCACAAGGCTTTGCCTGATGTTACCGTTGAGGTGGTGGAAGATCAATTGAATAGCGAGACGATTCAGTTGGCCCGAGATGCCCAGATCATATCTGCCTATGTATTTGCACCGATAGATACCAAGGCGTTGGCCCAAATGCCTGAACTTGAGATGATAGCCACGCGTTCAGCCGGACATGATCACATTGATCTGGCGACCTGTCGGCAGCGAGGGATTGTGGTGAGCAATGTGCCTAACTATGGTGAGAGGACAGTAGCCGAACATACCTTCGCTTTGATTTTGGCTTTGTCGCGCCGCATGGTGCCATCGCTGCAGCGGACAGAAAAAATGAATTTTGATCGCGCCGGCTTAACGGGGTTTGATCTCAGTGGTAAAACCCTGGGAGTGATTGGGATGGGTAATATCGGTAAAAACGTAGCGCGAATTGGCCATTGTTTTGAGATGAGAATTCTGGCGTACGATCAGGTCCACGATGACGATTTTGCGACGGCTCATGGGGTGACCTATGTTACAGCCGTGGGGGAGTTGTTGGAGCGAAGTGATATTATCACCTTACATTTGCCGTATACCAAGGCGACACACCACACCATTAATCGCGACAATGTGACTAAGGTTAAGCGGGGGGCATTATTAATCAACACAGCGCGCGGGGGGCTGGTTGATACTCAGGCGCTACTTTGGGGACTTAACGAGGGCTTGATATCAGGAGCTGGTCTCGACGTGCTTGAAGAAGAAAAGGATGCCTTTGATCGGATAGAGTTTATGTCTCGCAAGTCTCCGTCGTATGAAGAGCTGGCGACACTGCTGAGGAACCACTTGTTGGTGGCCCGAGATGATGTTTTGATCACACCTCACAATGCTTTTAATAGCACCGAAGCGGTGCAGCGAATTTTTGACACCACGGTGTTGAATATCCAGGCCTATTTGGCTAGCAATCCTATTAACGAGGTAACAACTACCGCGGCGCGCAACACCTAAGACTCTGGGGTATACTGGTTAAGGAGGTATGACGAAGCGAGACTAGTAATCTAAATGAGGACAAGAGGAGGTGGTGTAACATGATGCATATATCTGGGAAGCATAAGCATGGCCAGGGAGAAACCTGTGATTGTTATAGCTATAGTCATGGCAAGTTGCTGGGCATTAGCTTGTTGGTTATTGGGCTGTACTTCATCGCATCTGATTTTGGTTGGCTCCCGGTTGAGCTTCCTATCTGGTCGATAATGGCGCTGGTGGTTGGTTTAGTGTTGGTGTTCGGCAAAGCTCATCGCGGTTAGCCATCGTTTTTAGTGATTGGCAGCTTTTTGGGGAAGAATATGATTGATGAGACGGCGCACAATTCGGACGAGGAATGGCGCAAGAAATTAACGCCGGAACAGTTTCGTGTTATGCGAGAAAAAGGAACGGAACCGGCGGGGACAGAGAAGCACCATACTTTAAATGGGCCGGGCGTGTATACCTGCGCAGCTTGTGGCGCGGAGCTTTTCTCGTCGGATGCTAAGTTTGACTCAGGTTCAGGCTGGCCGAGTTTTTACCAACCGGTTCGTGATGGGGCCTTAACTACCAAGGAAGATACCAGTTTGGGGATGAAACGGACGGAGATACTTTGCAGTACCTGCGGGGGACATTTAGGGCACGTGTTTGACGATGGGCCGACAGCTTTGCCCGATGGCAAGCCGGCGACCGGTCAACGTTTTTGCGTTAATTCGGTGGCACTGAATTTGCCAGGTAGTGAAAAATGATTAAGGCACGCCAGGGTTGGATAAAGGTAAGCTTTGATCTAATTGTTAGTGTTGTCATTCCGGTGATTATCCTCACCCGGCTTTCGGGTGAGCAGCAACTGGGGCCAGCCTGGGGGTTGGTGGTAGCGCTGATATTCCCGGCGGGCTTAGGTCTGTACGACTTTGGTTTTAATAAAAACTACAATTTATTCTCGATCTTAGGTTTTATCAGTGTTTTGTTAACGGGGGGCATTGGCCTGTTGAAGCTGAACCCGGCTTGGATAGCAGCCAAGGAAGCTAGTATCCCGCTGGTAATTGGCTTGGTTATTCTTGGCTCACTCAAGACACCGTGGCCGGTGGTTAAGACACTGATCGGCAAGATTCTTAATACGGCCCAGGTGCACCGAGCTTTGACTAAGCGAGGAGTAGTTCATCTTTACGAAGCGCGGTTGGTTCGGGCGACATACTTATTTGCTGGGTCATTTTTCTTGTCGGCAGCGCTCAATTATATTTTGGCGAAAATCATTGTGGTTAGTCAGCCCGGCACAGTCTCTTTTAATGAGGAGCTTGGTAGATTAACGGCTCTCAGTTATCCGGTGATTGCCTTGCCCTCTTTTATTATCTTTGTCGTGGCGATTTGGTATGTTGTTGTGGGCCTACAACAATTAACAGACCTGGAACTTGACCAGCTGGTGAAGTCGTCGTAAAGACTGGCGGCTTGCTTCGGTCCCGCCTGGTGCGTTACGGTTAGTAGTTGTTGTTAGCTTTGTCCTTTTACATAGTAGAGAGAAAAGGAGGTTCTCGAATGAGTTTGGCTCCAGATCAATGTCTACGGATACTTGAAGTAACCCGAGAATGGGTAGGAAAAGCTGTCTATACCTTTCGGGCGGAGGAGTGCCAGCCACCAGACTCGCTTAATTGTTTTCTCCTAGTAGCCTGGGCTTTTGGCGAAGCT
>JACZRJ010000024.1 GCA_022574795.1 Patescibacteria group bacterium
GCACCACATAGGGGATGGCGGCTAGCAAGGGGTTGCCCTCGGCTCGATATTCAGTCGATTTCTTGCCACGCTCGGTCACCACCAACGTATCTTTGGGCAAGAAGCGTGAGGCTAATTCGACTGAAGTTTTAAGAAAGCCTCCAGGGTTGTTGCGCAGATCGAGAATAATGCCCCGGACATCATCTTTTACCATTTGACGAGCGGCGGTGTTGAACTGGGTAGTGGTTTCACCGTTGAAACTGGTGAGGATTAGGTGAGCAATGCCATCTTCGGTGGTCACCTTAACACTCTCAATCTCGATGGTGTCACGAACGATGTCGATATCCGTTGTCTCTCGGGCATCTTTATGTACGACAGTCAGGGTTACGGTGGTACCCTTCTCTCCCCTGATAAGGCTCACTACTTCGTCCAGGTTAGTACCACTCTCGAGCTCTTCCTCGTCTACTTTAATAATGATGTCCCCCTCGCGAATTCCGACTTGCTCAGCTGTCGAGCCGTTAAGCGGAGCGATGACTGTGATCAGTCCAGACCTGAGGCCAATCTCAATGCCAACTCCGGAGAAGCTTCCTTCGATGGTTTCTTCAAACCGCTCGGTTTCGGCAGGTTCAGCGAAGGCGGTATAAGGATCACCGGCGGCTTTGATCATGCCACTGACGGCACCATAAAAGAGCGCCTCCTCAGAGATATCGCCAATGTATTTGGCGTGAAGCTTGTCCCAGGCCTCCCAAAACGTCGGGAAGACTAATTGCCGATTACCATCCTGTGCGGCGATAAAACGAGGTAGGTCAACGCTGAGTTCAGCGGCTGGAATTAGATAACGGCCAATAAATATACCGCCGAAGAAGACCAGCAGAATTCCGAGAACTGCCGAAGCGCTTCGAGGAATAGAGCCCATACCATTGCGTATACCGTGGCTACGCCGAAGCAAGGTATTACGGCGGCCGAGATGTAAGAAACTACGTTTGCGGATCGGTTGTGGCGGAATGCTGCCGCCAAGGTTTGGCTGATTCATGGTGTGACGATAAAGGGTTATTTAATTGATGGCTACTTCTTTTTGATTGAGAGGTGCAAATCCTTCAATTGCTGCTCACTAACTGGGGCGGGAGAGTTCATCATTAAGTCTTTACCCTGACTGTCTTTGGGGAAGGCGTAGATCTCACGAATATTGGGCTGGTCGAGAAGGACCATGAGTAATCGATCAAGGCCAGGGGCGAAACCGCCATGTGGTGGTGCGCCATATTCGAAGGCGGTAATCATACCACCGAATTTAGCATCAACCTGCGCTTTGGAATAGCCCGCGAGAGCAAAGGCCCGATACATAATATCCGGCTGATGATTTCTGATGGCGCCTGAGCTGATCTCGAAGCCGTTGAGGGCCAGGTCATATTGCCAGCCAAGAATGGTGGTAGGATCATCCGCTTGCAAGGCGGCCAGGCCGCCCTGAGGCATCGAGAAGGGATTATGGGAGAAATCTATCTTGCCTTCGTCATTCAGTTCATACATGGGAAAATCAGTAATCCAGACCCAGGCAGCTTTGGTGTCGTCGGCTAGCTTAAGCGTGGTGGCAGCGGCTACCCGGACGGCACCAAGAACCTTAGCAGCCTTTTCCCAGGCGTCAGCCGCAAAGAAAATAGCGTCACCTTTGTTGGCGCCTACCTCTTTAACGATAGCCTGCGCGACGTCTTCTCCTAGATGTTTAATTATTGGCGAGACGAGTTCATCTTTAATTATCAGGTAAGCCAAGCCGTTGGCGCCATGGATTTTAGCGTGCTCAGTTAGCTTTTCTATATCTTTCCGAGAAAAGTCAGCGCCGCCGGGAACGTGCAGCGCCATAACCTGGCCTTTATCCTCAAGTACCTCATTGAATACTTTGAAGTTACTGCCCGATACTTCTTGTGACACGTCAGTAATGAAAAGATCGTACCTAAGATCAGGTTTGTCCGAGCCGTATTTCATGATCGCCTCGCGCCAGGGAATTCGAGGGAAGGGCTGCTCAGAAATTTTCTTATCACTGAACTCATTAGTCAGCTCAACCATTAACGGCTCGACCACCTTGAAAATGTCCTCTTGTTCAACAAAACTCATCTCCAGATCGATTTGATAAAAGGTGCCAGCGTGACGATCGGCCCGAGGATCCTCATCACGAAAGCAGGGAGCTATTTGAAAATAGCGATCGAGACCCCCCACCATGAGCAGTTGCTTATATTGTTGTGGTGCTTGAGGCAGGGCATAAAAGCTGCCCGGAGACAGCCGGCTGGGCACGAGAAAGTCGCGAGCTCCCTCGGGCGAGGAGTTGGCTAAAATAGGAGTCTGTACTTCGGTAAACCCTTGCTGATTGAAGTAGTGACGCACGTGCCGAATAAATTGATCGCGCACTTTCAGCATGCGTTGGAGCCGAGGGTGTCGCAGATCAAGATAGCGGTAGGTAAGGCGTAATTCTTCATTGGTATCCGTATCTTGAGCAATCTCGAACGGAGGTGTTTTTGAGGTGCTCAGCACGGTGAGTTTAGACACCGCTACTTCGATCTCGCCAGTGGCAAGTTTTTTGTTGATCATCTTGGCGGGACGGGTAACCACTGTGCCAGCGGCAGTTACCACGTGCTCGCTTCTGAGCTTATCGGCAAGGTCAAAAGCCTGGCGATTATTGGCAGGATCGAAGGTGAGTTGTGTTATCCCCCACTTGTCGCGCAGATCGATAAAGATTAGGCCACCGTGATCGCGACGACTGTGTACCCACCCGGAAAGACGAACCTCCGCTGAGGCCGAATCGACGGTCAGTTGCCCGCAGGTGTGTGTGCGGTACTGATTAATGGCAATATTTGTCCCTCCGGCGTCAGACATGGTCTTAAGCGTAATTGACAGCGCCTACGAGAGCAACAAAAACGCAGCGATCGAGACCGCTGCGTTTTCTTGAAATCACCCAAGAGAGTAGCTAGTAGTGCAGTTACTAAACACTCTCCCGGGTGTCAGCTACACTAAGTGTGTAGCTGAGGTCGTATACCCAGGATGCAGGGCGTTCCTTCAGACGCCCCTAGCTTGTAGGTACTCCTACGTAGTAGGCAAGTACCTGAAGATAAGGAACACTGCACGTCTACCTACCGATAGGTAAGCAAAAGACACGCATTGCTTAGTTCATTTTCGACACGCACTCAAGGTATCAGTAAAAGATCTAAGCAATGCGAACCTTTTCGCTCGGGTACGAGAAAAAGGAAGGAAGCAGGGTAATGAAGAGAACGTGCCAGTAGAGAAGAGTTAGAAGAATAGGCAAGGGTACGGTACTTATGTCCGGCAGCCGCGCAAAAGGTATGCCCTGTTGAGACTCCCTTATGATGTAGGGTTTCGCCCTAACCGCACCCTCTCCGTAGGGTTTCGTTTACTCAGGGGTTTCGTTTACTCAGCCACGCAGGCGAGACTTGGCCCGCTGGCCTGCCACATCAAGATGCGGAGTTATTAATCTCTCGAAATTCTTTGTCCCGCTTACGAGTAGCGTGCTCGGTTGAACCAGTTACCCCGAACCGTCCTGATGGGGGTTCGGGGTTATTATTTGGCACGAAATTTGCGGCGCCTCTCGACGAGGCGCTCGCTCATTTCGGCAAATAATAAAAACCCGGCTCTGGGCAGAGTCGGGTATATAAGCAAGGCTATTCAGTGACGGTGTCAGAGCCCAAATCGGGCCCAAGAGCCACATCGCTATTACTCCCGCTGAGGATTTCATCATCAAGTGAGTCCGCCTCTCCAACATCGAGTACTTCTGAAGAATCGTCCGCTAGGACAGTAGCCCCCTTGGCTCCGCCAGAAATTTTCCTCTGGCGATCCTCAAAGCTGGCTCGGGTTCGCGCAATCTCAACATCAAGAAACTCATCCGTGCAGCCAAGCTCTTCCTTACATCTCTCCCGAAGCTTGGCCTCGGTCACTTGATTGCTAAAAGGCTGCTTCGATTTCGTATCAACCAGCGCGAAGTATTCTTTACCATCAGCGTCTTCACTCATTTTACGAATATAGAGTTGCATGGCTAAGCCCTCCTTATCAAAAGTGCTTTTTAAAAAGAACCAAAGAAGCCTACCGTATTCTGACAATCGCCCCCTTCTGATGAGGTGCTATCAGCCGTACACCGTACCCTTATTAGGCCGCTAGGAGCAAATTATGGCCGCTGTATATCACCGTCTTGCATCATTGAGCATTTTGCTTTATAGTTCCAAAGTTCTAGTAACCTATGTCTGAATACGAAATAACGTATCTCGCCAGACCTGACCTCGCTGAAGATGCTCGAGAAGAGCTTGATGCTGCCGTTGATAAGACTATTGAACAGCGTGATGGAGCAATCATTTTTAGTACCCCAAGTGTTTATCGTCGCCTTGGCTACGACATTAATGAACAGTCCACCAGCTTTATCCGCACCCTCCAAGCAGAACTAGACCCAACCTTAATTGAGGAGGTTCGCAAAGAAGTTAGAAAGCTTGATGGTGTCATGCGAATGTCTGTCATCAAAACCGCCCAGCGAAAAGAGGTTTCTCCCGCCATTTTTGAAGCCTCTCAGCAAGAAAAAGAAGTGAAGCCGAGTACTCCACCCGCTGACAAGAAGCCCGTCTCAATGGCAGAAGTTGAAGAGAAAATTGAGAAGGCCCTGGACGAGGAAGTAAAATAATTTGACATTTGAGCTAGTAAATTGGACATTCAATATATATGGATCTAAACAAAGTTATGGTAATCGGCCGCCTGACCCGAGACCCTGAATCTCGAACGACACCTCAAGGTATTGCCGTAACCAATTTCGGCCTGGCGACTAATCGAGTGTGGAAGGACAAAGAGGGCAACCAACAAGACAACACCGAATTCCACAATATTGTTGCCTGGCGCCGACTTGGAGAAATTTGTGCTCAATACTTAGCCAAGGGGCGCCAAGTGTATATCGAAGGCCATCTCCAAACACGCAGCTGGGAAGATCAAGACGGCAAAAAAAACTACCGCACCGAAATAGTTGCCGACAATATGATCATGCTCGGCAGCAAAGCCGATAATATTGGGCAGGCGCCAACTCCCAGTCCGGCCGCGCGAATTGATACTCAAGCAGCCACCCCGGCTAGTCAGGAAAGTAAACCACAAGACAGTAAACCAGAGGAAGGCGAGCCAACCGGACCCGTCAAGGACGAAGAGATCAAAATCGAAGACATACCTTTCTAATCAGAACGTACTTTACTCATGCCTATTAAGCGCCAACCAAATACTGTCTGCATCTTCTGCCAAGAGGGTGTTGATGAAGTTACCTTCCGTGACTATGAAGTATTAAGAAAATTCATCAGTGGCCAGAAAAAGATTCTGCCCCGTAAAAAAACCGGTTCCTGCTCTCGTCATCAGCGCAAAATATCCCGAGAGATCAAACGAGCTCGAGAAATGGGCTTGCTCAGGTATCGGGGGATGTAATTGGTGAATCAGCAGCAAAAAAACTTTATCCCTCTCAATGAGGGATTTATTTGTGGACAGTGTCAGGCCAACGTACCACCCGCAAAAAGCACCTATCGCAATCACTGCCCAAAATGTTTAACGAGCAAGCACGTCGACCAAGACCTGCCGGGGGATCGCCTGGCAACCTGTCTGGGATTCATGCCCACCATCGGCTATGAAGGGACCGACCCCGACAAACTCGACTTGGTCCAACAATGCACCCAGTGCCACCTAACCAAACGTAATCGACTAGCTCCGGACGATGACCACAATATCTTGTGGTCCTTGTAATCATTGACATCTAAATAACTCAGGCCTACCGTAATACTCGTACTCGCTCGCGTTATCTAAACTGACGCCCATAGCTCTTTTACAAGGAGACGCTGGCATGGCTTTCAAAAATTACCAGGTTCTGGCAGCCACACAAGTAACAATACACATCCACCAGGACAACCTACTACCGAATGATCCACAGACCCTGCAAGATATTAACGAGAGAATTAGAAACATTGGTCCTGTCAGATATTCCGTAACCACTCACAAGAAAGTAATTGCCCAAGTGATCCCAGGCAGCAGCAAAAAACAGCGCGCGCAGATCGGGTATTCGATCATATCGATTCTGCAAGACGTTTTGCACCGCTTACATCAAACCTGACTGCCTTCCCCGCCCGGCCACCAAACCTGCCCCGCGGGTTTTTTATCAATCTCAGAAATGAATTTCGTATCTAATATTGAACCTTCTGTGACCTTCCAGTTTTGAGGATTCCCTTCCATTTCACGCAACTTTAATGTAGTCTTAACGGAATATTCGTCGTTATCAAAGCTGATAATTTTTGAAGCCCCTGCACGATACGCTGCCAGGGATGACAAACCACTTCCACAACCAACATCAAGAAACGATTTATTTTTCAAGTCTGGCACTTTAAGAAAATTTAGGATATGTAATTTTGAGGTCTCTACTATTTCCTCAGAAAAATTTCTTTTGATAAATTCTTCCCAATTTTTACCAAAAGAAAATGTCGTGTCTTTTATCAAAATTCTCCTTATTTATGATGGATTTCGAGAATCGAAATTCCTATTGAAGTTCATCCCAAGGAGTAATCCCCCCAGCCTTAAGCGATTTTGTATAGTCACGGATATTACCACCATTAATTTTATGCTCAATGATATTGCCAAGTGTATCC
>JACZRJ010000025.1 GCA_022574795.1 Patescibacteria group bacterium
ATTTATTCATTACTTCATTACAAGGTACGCTGGACTGATGCCCTTAGACCTACAGATTCTTTCAACTGAGCACCTCATTTTTTTTGCCGTTGCCTTTGTTTTGGTCTACAGTCTGATTGGTTTGGTGCTCAAATATTGGCCAGCCGCTCTGACTAAAGCCCTGCCCCGCCCACAAGTTCGCTATGCTGGAGGATTCCTCATCGTCATCACCGTCACCCTGAGCCTTGGCGCCGGTCTGCCGTTAAACCTGTATCTAGGCTTGTTACTTGCTGGAGCAATAACAATCATTGCCGGCAGTCGCGATGAGGAGCAACCCGCCTCCCCAATCGAGCAACTAGCCTGGCAACTGAGCATTATCCTGGTTGTCCTCTTGGCCGGCTGGACGATTCGTTTTGTGAGCAACCCGTTAGGGGAGGGGATTATGTACTTAGACAATCAGACTTTCGGTCCCTTGGTTTTTCCCGGATCAATCATCACCGTTGTCTGGCTGCTAGTAATAATCAATGCCATGAATTGGCTTGATGGCGTGGATGGCCTGGCCGCCGGAGTTGGTCTGGTGGCTTTTATTACCCTAGCAGCAGTTAGCTTGCTGCCCTCAATTCGAGACTATCAAACCCTCCGCTTATCGCTAATTGGCGCTGGCGCTGTTTTAGGGTTCTTACTCTGGAATTTTCCGCCCGCGAAAGTATTTCTCGGTACCTCTGGTAGCTGGTGGCTGGGTTTACTACTTGGTCTGGTCGCTCTGCTTGGCGGCGGCAAAATCGCCACCACCGTATTGGTCTTGGCTCTTCCAGTGCTAGACTTAGTCTCGGTAATCGGCCAGAGAGTAGCTCAGGGTATCCCGCCATGGCAGGGTGATCGGCGACTACATCTTCATCATCGACTGACTGCCAACGGCATCTCAGGGAGAACCATTACGCTTGGCGCCATCGCCGCCACTGGAGCCCTAGGCTTGGCCGCCGTCACGCTACAAACAACTCACAAGCTTGCCGCGGCGCTGGTTGCCATCGCCCTAATAGCAGTTGTCTTTTTAGGCGCCTCGCTTAAGACCAGATCGTCGACCTAAAAAAGTATGACTCGTCTCTATCTTATCGTTGGTGTCATCGCTGTCTCGATAGCGGTCGTCATTCTCTTGCTGGTGCGTGGCGGTGGCCTCCCCCAAGAGACACCGCGACCTACGGCGATGACCTGCCGAGATTTTACGCAAGCTACTGTTACTATCGCTGACCACACCTGGCAGGTTGCTTTGGCTCAGACACCTGCCCAGCAGGCTCGCGGCTTGATGGAGTGCACGAGTCTGCCAGCAAATGTAGGCATGTACTTTGTCTACGACGAGCCGCAACAGGTTCGTTTCTGGATGAAAAACATGCGACTACCAATCGATATTATCTGGATTAGTAATAATAAAGTTGTTGACGTTCTGTCCAATATTCAACCTGCTCAGGAAAACGGCGGAGAACGTACCATTTATACCTCGCCCGCCAAGATCGACGGCGTTTTGGAAATCAAAGCAGGCAGTTCAGCTACCAATGGCATCGTCGCTGGGTCAGAAGTTACCGTGCGACGGTAGCTGGTCGGGAGCAATTGTTTTTCTTCAGAGGATTGACAGCCTGGATCACGTATGAGAGCATCGGAACTCTAAGAGCAAACTAATCAAGTACCGTATCTCATGTCACACGCCATCATTAAATCTGGTGCTCATCAGCACTTAGTCAATAAGGGAGACATCATTGCTGTCGACAAGCTGACTGTTGCTCGCGGGAAGAAAGTAACTTTTAAAGAGGTCTTACTTGTTGCCAATGACAAAAAGGTTACCGTTGGAACTCCCACTGTCTCAGGAGCATCCGTTGAAGGGAAAGTTATACTACATGATCGTACCCGGAAGGTTATCGGCGTAAAAATGAAGGCCAAGAAGCGCTATCGTCGACGCTTTGGTCACCGGCAAGCATATACCAAGGTTGAGATAACCAAGATCAGCTCGTCGCAAACAATTTAGTCCAGGGTTTTTCGTGCCTTCAGTGCCTCAGTCAGGGTTAAGGCATCGGCGAATTCAATGTCGCCGCCAGTCGGTAAGCCTCGCGCCAGACGCGAGATAATCAGATCAGTGTCGCCGACTCGCTGTAGAATATGGTGTGTAGTGGCGTCACTTTCCATTTTATGATCAAGCGCAATAATTAACTCATCAATCGACTCAGTCTTGAGGCGAGCGAATAATTCCTTCAGGGTCAATTGGTCCTCGGTAATTCCATCAACTGGTGAAAGTACCCCGCCCAGGACGTGGTAGCGACCAGTATAGGAACCGGTTCTTTCAATGGCCTCGACATCTAACGGATCTTCAACCACGCACAGCAAGGTGCTACTCCGCATAGCATTAGCGCAGATATAACAGGTCGCATCTTCAGCCAGATTAAAACACGTAGTACAAATCCTGACGTTGGCGTGCAGGTTTTTTAGAGTATCGGCTAGCTGCGACACTACACTACGTGGTTGTCGGAGCAGGTGAATAGCTAAACGTTGAGCTGTTTTAGGGCCCACTCCGGGGAGCCGGGATAACTCCTGCGTTAGATCTCTGACTGCTCTCGGCAACATCTACGTACCAGCAAAAAAATAAATACTAAGTCCTTGGCAGAACAAACAGTACGGCTACTTTCACTAAACCGCGGCTGGTGCCGCCTCGGGCGTAGCCTTATCCGCCTCAGCTGCCTGAACGTATGAATCTTCGCGCTCTGGCTCAGTGTATGACACGTAGCGATTGTGAAACCGAAGTCCAATCTCTCCGGTTGGTCCATTGCGATGCTTTTCCACCAGTAAAGTAATATCGACTGTTTCCGGCCGCTCAACCCCTTCCTCAGTCGCCTGTCG
Source organism: Patescibacteria group bacterium (assembly GCA_022574795.1). GTDB lineage: Bacteria > Patescibacteriota > Andersenbacteria > UBA10190 > UBA10190 > JACZRJ01. The sequence continues at coordinate 2,863 of JACZRJ010000025.1, forward strand.
ATGAAGCATGAGCACCACGTCAGCGTCCTGCTCAATGCTGCCACTCTCTCGCAGATCAGATAACTTTGGTCGCTGGTTGGTTCGCATCTCGACCGCCCGCGACAACTGAGAGAGGGCCACGATAGGAATATCAAGTTCGATCGCCAGACGTTTAAGGTTTCGTGATATATCAGAAACCTCTTGCACGCGATTGTTGGTGTAGCGGGACGACTCCATCAATTGCAAATAATCAATAATCAATAAGCCTAAGCCGTGCTCAGCTTGCAGGCGCCGAGCCATAGTCCGCATGCCCATGACACTGTTAGAGGCATGATCATCAATGAAGATAGGTGCATTAGACAACTCTCCCATGGCCTCACCAATCCGAGAAAAATCATCGAATTCACCGCTGACCTCTAAGTTTCCTGTTCGCAGCCGCCACAAGTCCACGTGGGCGTGGGAGGCTAGCAGCCGATCCACCAACTGATCCTTGGACATCTCCAGGCTAAAAATACCAACGTGCGTACCTGCCAGAGCCGCATACCTGGCAAAATCAAGCGCCAGCGACGTCTTACCAACAGCCGGCCTGGCGGCCACGATAATCAAGTCCGATTTTTGCCAACCGGCCAACTTGGTATCGAGTGTTGGAAAACCGGTGGTGACGCCACGCAACCCTTTCTCACCTTTATGAAGCTTATCGATTCGAGTGAAGGCGTCCTCCAAAGCATCACCAATTTTTGAAAAGTGATACTGCTTGTGACTCTGGGAGACCGAGAACAATTTAGCCTCCGCCGAATCTAAGATCTCCTCAACTTCTTCACTTTCAGAAAATCCCAGCTCTGATATATCTGCGGCGGCCGATATTAACCTTCGCAGGGTCGCTTTATGCTGCACAATCTGCCCATAATGCAGCACGTTGCCAGCTGTTGGCACCACTGTTGCGAGATGAGTTACAGCAGTTTCGCCGCCAACTACTTCCAGCTGCTTTTTATCCTTCAGCCTGTTGACCACCGATAAGACATCAATCGGATCACCTCGCTCATACAGCTGGAGCATGGCCTCGAAGATTAACTGATGCCCCCCGCGATAAAAGTCATGCCCCATCAACAAATCACCAACTTTGTTCATGGCGTCCTTATCAATCAGAATGCTTCCCAAAACAGATTCCTCCGCCTCGTAGTTGTGTGGTGGAATCCTAACCACCGGCGTCTCTGTCGTCGGGCGGTTATCAATTTTACGTTTGCGTGAAGGAGAGGAAGCCATGATGGTAGCTTACTTGGATAGACAAGTTACTTGCTTACATCTTAAGTTTACCTTGGTAGTCCGACCGCTGCATATTACGGTGCTGTTAACAAGCCCTGACTAACAAGCACTAAAGGCTCTACCATTAACAAAAATCAGTAGATGGCTGTGTATAACTGCTTACGAATTACCAGCCTTTTTAATTAACCGTGGCCCGGTGTTTGTGTCCTCGACGGTGAAGCCGGCCTGCTCGATTTCGACGCGCAGTCTGTCAGCCTCCGCAAAGTTATTTTCGGACCGCGCTTGTTCACGCTGCTCAGCCAGCTGTTTGATTTCCGGCGGAATTCTATCAGCTCCGATCTTGGTCAGGAGCGGTCCAAAGAGTCCCAGAACTCGATCGAAGGTAAGCAGGGTGGCCCAGGTCACAGCTGCCTCACTCTTAGACATCTCGGCTGATTCTAGTTTCTGATTAGTACTGCTCAGGTACGAATTAACAACGGCCAGGGCTTGGGGAGTATTGAGATCGTTAGCTAAGGCCGTCGCGAAGTCATCGACTGCCTGGCTATCTGCGTCAGCACGAGCAACGGCCTCATCAGTGGAGGGAAGAATCTCACCCAGCCGGCGAGCCAGACGTTCAAGATTATTCAGGTTTTCCTGAGCGGCAGCCAACGCTTCCCAAGAAAAATCGAGCCTTTGTCGGTAGTGGGCACCAAAAACCAGCAGACGAAACGCTAGGGGAGAGAACCCTCGCTCGCTAAGCGTATCGAGGGTTAGTTGTTCACCTGCACGCTTAGCAAGCTTCTGGCCAGCTACCTTAAGAAGCTCGTTGTGCAGCCAATACCGCACGAAAGGCCGGCCAGTGGCAGCCTCAGATTGCGCGATCTCGTTTTCGTGATGGGGGAACTTGTTATCCACACCACCAGTGTGAATGTCTATCGGGGTCGGCAGATAGGCCATGCTCATGGCTGAACACTCAATGTGCCAGCCGGGATACCCGGTGCCCCAGGGTGAATCCCACTTTTGCAGCGCCTGGTCATCAAAAACCCACAGGGCAAAATCAGCCGGGTGCTTTTTGTCATTACGAATCGCGATGCGCTTACCGGCTTGTAAATCCTCGAGGGTATTGCCAGACAGTTTGCCGTACTGGGGGAACGAGGTTACCGCAAAATAAATACCCGTCTTAGTTTGATAGGCTTGCTGTTTAGCTATCAGCTCAGCAATCAAGTCCTGCATCTCCTTGATATGATGCGTGGCCCGGGGGTACTTATGCGAGGGCTGTATGTTCAGAGTTTGTAGATCCACCTGAAATTGTTTGATTTCCCGTTTGGCGATGTCTTGGGGAGTAACTTTTTGCTTCCTGGCTTCCGCTGCCAACTTATCCTCGCCAGCGTCTAATTCGTCCTGAGTAAGATGCCCCACGTCGGTAATGTTAGTAATCTCTCGCACCTCATAGCCAGCGAACTCCAAGCCGCGGCGCAAAAAATCAGCAAACAAGAACCGTCGCATGTTGCCGAGATGCTGACGCTTATAAACCGTGGGGCCGCAGTGATAGATAGTAGCCTTACCCTTGACCAGAGATTCAAACGGCTCGACCTGTTTAGTCAGCGAGTTATAAACATGTAGCTTCGTGGACATACTTCTCAGGCTACGCGAAAGTATAAAAGAGATCGAACAGCAGTCGTAGTTCTTTACAAATCAAACGGCTAAGGAGACTCTTGTCATGCATATCGTCTTTGATGTTGACGGACCCCTAGTTCGCAACAAGGAACAAGCCTTTTTTGAGTTTGCTGGCAGCCAGGGTCAGCACTGGGATTATGAAGCGTTTGCCCGCACTGGTAATTGGCAGCAGGCCACCGGATTGACAAAGGCAGCTCTGGGTATTTGGTACGAAAAATTTTGGGCACTGCCAGATACTCACGACCAAACAACGCCGGGTGCCACCCAGGCCATGGAACAGCTCAAAGGATATGATCGCTCCATCGCCACCAGCCGCCCGCATCAGATTGCTGGCGCCACCAGAGATTTCCTCAGCCAACATTTTGGAGAATTTCGCACCTACCACTTTGCTGTCGGTGATAATAAGGCTCAGGTTGTTGCCGGCTGCCGCGCCACGTGGTTTATCGAAGATAATCTACAAATGGCCTGCGAGGTGGCTGCCAAGACCAGTACTCGCGTAATCCTATTTCCACGGCCCGGCCGAGCGCCCCAAACCAACGGCCCTGGCAACGGGCTCGTCAGACTCGACATCGAGCGGCGAATATCCCCTAATCTAACTCCGGCTGACTGGACTGCCATCTACCGGGCTGCTTGGAGCAAAATCGTTCATTACATCATCACAGCGTCATCATGACGCTGCTTTTTTATTAATCTCCAAAATGAATGCGCAGCTCTTTTGAGCTGCCATGAATTTTGAGAGATTAATAACTCCGCATCTTTTGGATGCGGAGCAAACCTTAATATATATATGAGTCTGCTGCTCTACGAGCAGCGACGAATTTTGCTGAGTCGCAACTAAGC
>JACZRJ010000026.1 GCA_022574795.1 Patescibacteria group bacterium
GAGTTGTTAGTTTGATTTGCCAGTAAGCGTCTTCCCCTGGTGGGGTTACCCGCTGACTTACAATTTTAGATATGTTGAGTTGGGCGGCGGCGTGTTGCAGGCCCAAGATGTAGTACAGGTTAATAACCTCAGTAGGCGGTTTTCCATATTGACCAACAAGTTTGTCGTACTCAAGCTTCAACTGAGCTGCGGTGCTGGCTCGGGCCAGGTGTTGATAGACCGCGGTGCGGGTGACGGGGTCGGCGATATAGTGCTCAGGGATTAGGGCTGGCAGCGGGAGCTGAACGTCAACATCATGGCGGCGAGTTTCTTCTCGTTTGGCGATACTTACTTCTTCATGGACGAGGTCGAGATAAAACTGCACTCCGACAGCATTGACGGTACCGCTTTGCTCAGCACCAAGCAGGTTTCCGGCCCCGCGGATTTGTAAATCGCGCTGAGCTATCAACCAGCCGGAACCTGGCCTGGTGGCTTCAGTTAAGGCGGTGAGGCGCTGGCGCTGGTCGCTGGTTAGTTGTCCCTGCCGATACAGGAAATAAGCGAAACCGGCTCGATCACGGCGGCCAATTCGACCTCGCAGCTGATACAGGTCGGCCAAGCCGAAGTGGGTAGCGCGAGTGACAATGATGGTATTGGCATTGGGTAAATCTAGGCCATTCTCGATAATGGTTGAGCTGATCAAAACATCAATTTCGCCGTGATCAAATTTCGCCATGGTTTCGGCTAACTGCTGGTTGGGCATTTGACCATGAAGGATAGCTCGTTTTAGTCGAGGGGCCAGTTTAGCGACGCGCTTGGCTAAGGAGTTGAGATCACGAATTCTTGGCGAGACTAAGTAGGTTTGGCCACCACGTTGATGCTCCTTGATCAGCGCTGCTTGCAATGTTGCCTCGGTATCTGGTCCCACATAGGTGGCTGTTGGTTTCCTATCCTTCGGGGCCGTAGCGATGATGGATATATCCTTGAGGCCAGAGAGAGACATGGAGAGGGTTCGCGGTATCGGTGTGGCCGACAGTGAGAGGATATCAACGGTGCTGCGAATTTTTTTAAAGTACTCTTTTTGGGCGACACCGAAGCGCTGCTCCTCGTCGATAATGACCAGTCCCAAATTATTCCAGCGTACTTTTTTACTGAGTAGCGCCTGGGTACCGATCACGATCGAAATTTTTCCCGTGGCCAGGTCTGGCAGTAGTTGGCGTAGGTTAGCGCTGGATTGAAAACGTGATAAAACACCCACAGTTTGATTTTGCCCGGCGAGGCGGGTGGTGAAGGTGTCGGCATGCTGCTGGACGAGGAGCGTGGTCGGACTCAAAACAGCTACTTGTCTGCCACAGTTGGCCACATGCGCAGCCGCGCGAATGGCGACCTCGGTTTTGCCAAAGCCGACATCGCCGACCACCAGTCGATCCATTGGGCTATCACTGACTAAGTCATTCTGGATGTCGTGCCAGGTTTGTAGCTGGTCAGGGGTGAGTTCAAAGGGGAAACTGGCCTCGAGCTGTCTTTCCAGGGCGTCGTCGATGGTGTAGCGATATCTCTTTTGTCCAGAACGCTTCCCCGCTTGTTGCAGTAGCTCCTGGGCGAAAGCAGCCGCATCATGTCGGGCCCGGCGTCGAGTTTTCTGCCACATCGTACTACCGAGACGATTTAGGGGCGGTACAGTTTCGCCCAAATAAGCCGTTACTTTATGGGCGTACTCTACCGGTACTGAGAGCATATCGCCGGCGGCGTACCGTAGGGTGAGGTATTCCTGAGGGACACCAGACAGAGCCCTGGTAGCGAGACCCTCGTAGATACCAATACCATGATCGGCGTGCACGGCGGGCTGGCCGGCGGTCAACTGTCCAATGAGCCGTTGAGCGTCTTTAACAGAAACCGGCCGGCCGGTACTTTTCGTTGGTGGAAAAAGTACTGCCTCCGAGACCAGGTGGAGGTTGCTAGAGGCAAGATTAACGGTTGAGTTGGCCAGGGGAGAGACGCAGAGTTTGACGTTACGGTAGCGACGGCGAAAAAATTCGGCGGTGACCCGATCGATATTTTCGACTAGGCCAAAATGGATCAGGTTGGCGCCTAGCCCAGTGGCTGGTGGTGACTGCAGAGGAAAGGTATATTTTGAAGCTAGAGAATCGTAGATTATGGTGACCGCTCCGTTTAGCTCGTTGAGATGCTGGGGTCGAATAACGAGATCAGCCGAGAAGGTTTGGGACAAGGCGACCGTTGGCTGCGGAAAGGCCACTGGTACTACGGCAAGGTGCTTGATGCTGTGGCTGCGTCGCCCCAGATGGCGCACGAGGTTTTCGATACTTGTGCCATGCAGGGTGACGGTGACGTAGCCGGCTTGATGCGGTAGCTGAATATCAAGCTGTTCTCCTCGCACCCGGAAAGTACCGCGATCGAGAGTGGTAGCGTGACGTTGGTATCCCTGGCTGATTAATTTCTCGATGAGCTTGGTCTGTGGTAATTGCTCTCCGGTAGACAGTCTCAGGGTGGCCTGCTCATAGTCGGCCGGCGTTGGTACAAGTGTCTCTAGGGTTGAGAGTGGTACTATTTGATGGGTTATTTTTTCGTCCTCTGGCTTAGCTAGGAAGGAGTGCATTGTCTGACTTAAGTTGGACACAATACTTCCGTTCATTTCTTGAGGAGTTAGTGAGCCGCTCAAGATGCGCCAAGAGTCGTCAATACCAGCAGACATAGTCCAAGCTGATATGGTGGTAAGTAGGTCTGTATTTTTCTCTGATGATCCATCGACGATCAATCGCTTCGTTTTGCCCTTACTGGGATACAGGGCCGCGAGAAGGGCTAGCTGCTGGGTATTTAGATTAATTGATACGGCAGCTTTTGGCCCCTTGGTGGCTTCGTCAAGGTTAGCAAAGAAGGCTGACAACTGCTCGTCAATTAGTGTTGTGAGATCTTGACATAGTTGATGTGTTGCACTTATTGACTCTTTGATTGGCATAGCGTATCTTTTTTCTCGCGTCCAGTTTTAACGATAACTATTTAAAACTAGAAAAAGTGTTATTTCAGACTGAATTAAAGAAGTTGGGCTTGAAGGATAAAGAGGCGGCAGTCTATCTGTCTTGTCTTGAGCTGGGCCCGTCGTCAGTTCAACTTATTTCGCGCAAGTCTAAAGTGGTGAGGGCAACGACGTATGTGGTGTTGGAAGCTCTGATGGATCGTGGCATGGTATCAACATTTAAGGAAGGAAAAAAGACACTTTTTTCAGCTGAGCCGCCTCGACAACTGATGAGACTCTTGGAGAAACGTGAAGAGGCAATTAGTGAGAGCAAAAAAGACTTGGAGCAATTAATGCCTGAGTTACAAATGATTGCTAAGTCTTCTGAGGGCCGACCGACGGTACGATATTTCGACGGGGTTGAAGGTTTGCGGGCAATCCGCCAGGAGATGATACGGTCAACCAATCCTGGTGAGACCTGGTATAACTTTACCCCCTTAGATTATTTGGATGGAATACTTAAGGCCGACCAGGATAGTTACTACCGGCAACGAAATGCCAAGCGAATAGAAAGCAAGACAATTTTCATCAGTAAATCTCCTGAGACTAAGAAGAAAATTCTATCAGCATACGAAAATAAGCTGATCGAGCAGCGTTATCTTTCATCGGTCAAGTTTCCTAGCACGAGTGGTTTTACTGTTTTTGGTGACAAAATTGCTATCGGTTCGTTTACCGGAAAACTTGGCGGTGTCATAATTGAGAGTGAATCAATGGCTGGGATGATGAAGAGTCTGTTTCATTTGGCATGGCTGGGGGCAGAAAAGCTTGACGAAGACCAAATATAGAATATTATAGTAATTGCCAGAGCTTGCGTTGAGCGCTGGTAGTTGCTGCTGGACAGCAACGACACAGACGCAGGTTGTCACAACCCCCTTACCCAAAGGAGGTATTACGATGTGTTAGTTACACTTCGTAGCGGATGACCCGTAGCCTGTATAGGTAAGCATTTGCCAACAAATCAAGGAGTATTGTTATGCTTACCCGTAGAAGTCTCGCCAGTGTGGCTGGTACTAGTAGGTACGTTGAAGGAACGGAGAAAGCAGCCAGCTACACTTGGCGGGACAGCACTTATCTATATTTTGTTCTTTATCCACGCACAACGCTGACAGGTTACGGTGCTCGCTTTGGCAAAAGTGAGTGTCCGCTACCCGCCCGGACTCGCCCAAACTCTTCAAGTAAAGAGCGAGTTCCGGGCTTTTTTTTATGCTTTTTGAGTAAGCAATCGTTTTGTGTCAGTTAGTGACATAAAAACCTTGTGCCACTTAAGTCTGGATCTATACGTTTAGGAGCACGTCTGAAGCGATCCAATGTTTGTTGTCAATATACTGGTTTCATTTGGTGGTGCTTAAGGCATCGCCAAAGTGAATCAGGCTGTAGGTTATATTTTTGGATGACGGAGTTAGCTTCGTCATGGGCTGCGAACCACGGAAGGAGAATTTTTACGGGTTAGCTGCTGTGACATTTTTTCGTTTAGCGACTGGAGCTAAACGAAGACCTGTTTGCTGTTGGTAGCAACAGGTAGGGCTGTTGAAACAATCGCGCCAAATAATAACCTCACCTCAGTGGGGCTGAGTTGCAACGAAACCCCGTCTCAACGGGGCGAAACGCTGGCAAGCGGTAGTAGGTTTTATATCATCAGCATGGTATGGAGTTGGGTGTATAGTTTTGATAAATGGAGAATTATTTATTTATTGGACTTGGCAACCCCGGGCCAAAGTACGCCAACACACGCCACAATCTTGGTATTGCGACCCTAAAGCTGTGGGTTGCCTCAGTGGATTCTGCTAGTCACTGGCAGGTAGTTGATCAGGATCAAGCTGAATTGGCGCAGGTAGTTATTGGTGATATGTCGGTGACCGGTATCTTTCCACTGGCTGAAATGAATAACTCTGGTCAGGTGGTAGCAGCGTATCTAAAAAAACACCCTTATCCGCTGGAGCGACTGCTGATTATTCACGATGATCTTGAGGTAGTGCTTGGCCAAGCTTCTCGAAAGGAGAGCGGCAGCGCGCGAGGCCACAATGGCGTTAAGTCAATTCATGAAGCCTTGGGGACTCAAGATATCAGGAGGTTGAGATTGGGTATCGGTCGTCCTCCGGAAGGAGTTGCAACCAGAGACTATGTCTTGAGCACTTTTAGTGAGGAGGAACTACTTGTGTTACAGGGCGCTGAGCACACGTCGTTTTTGCTATTGGCTAGCACTTTGGTTAGCCCAGAGGAAAAAGATTAGAATTCGTCTGCGTCAGGACCGAGGATAATCAGTACGTCAGCTTCACTGCTGGCTTCTCCTGGAGGCAGGCCAGATTCTGCGGTAGCACCAAGGGACTCCGCCAGAGAAATGATAGTGTCAGCTAGTTCAGGATTCAAAGTGTAGACCGTAGTTTTTTGTGCCGCTCGATTGAAAGCATTGCCAATAGCGCTGACTTCATAGCCATCAGCTGCTAGGTTGTCGCTGGTCTTTTTGGCTAGTCCGGTAATGTTCGTGCCATTGCGAATTTCGATAGTTGGTTTAGCTGCCGGTTCTTCTTTTTGCTCAGGCTCTTCAACTGGTGCCTCCTCGGCTGGTTCTGAGGTGGTAGCTGACCCATTTGTTTGATCGGCGAGAAAGAGGTTTTGGGCAATCTCATGTATGGCTGAGAAGTTCCCAGCTTTTGGTTTTAAGACTGAGGCTGGAGCATCGCCAAGTATTTCAGTAGTACCCTCGAGGACCCCCTCGGGTCCGGTGGTTAAAACAACTGACCGCACGCTGTTTCGATCGACCTGGCGGGCCAACTCGTATAAACGTTTCATTTCCCACAACGACATGTCAGTACGGATGTTGTCTGACAATGATTTTAGGATGGTGTTGGCGGCGGCGAAATCGAAGGCAGTGTTAACGGAAAAAAGCTTATCGCGAAGAGACAGTAGGACTTGTTGCTGGCGGGCGGCACGTTTGAAGTCACCACCTTCGGGTCCCTCGATATACCTGGCGCGGACATAGGCCAGAGCCCGCTCTCCGTCCATACTCTCGGCGCCAGCGGAAAATGATATCTTGTGCCAATAGTCATAAAAGGTGTTGTCGATGGTGATGTTGATGCCACCTAAGGCATCGATAATTTCCTTGAAGGCGACGAAGTCTACCCGCGCATAGTAGTGGATGGGCAAATTGGTGACATCTATAACAGCCTCGCGTAAGGTGATTGGTCCGTGGTCTTTTTTCTTGGACTCGCCGTAGGCGTGCACGGCATTGATTTTCGCATAATATTCTTCGCCTGGAACTTGTACGTATAGGTCTCGAGGAATTGACAGCAGCGCGATTTGTCCCGTTGAGGGTTTGAGGCTGGCAACCATAACAGTGTCGGCCAAGTTTCTTCCCTTGTGACCCTCGCCGCCAATGGCGGTCAGCATGATATTAATTCGGTCGTCCGACTCGCCGCCTAAGGTACGGCCTTGTAGGAAGAGAAGATCCTTCAATTGGCCCAGAAGGGAGCGGTCCGTGGTCGTGATTTTATTGCTGGCAGCCAAGATCTTGAAACCTAAGATTCC
>JACZRJ010000027.1 GCA_022574795.1 Patescibacteria group bacterium
CTCGGTCGTTGGGGTACAAACATCAAGCGTACCCTCGGAGAAATAGGCGGTGTTGTTATTCTGGTGGCCGATACACCGGCGGCAGAGAGAAAGCTTAGAGATGAGGAGTTGGATGGAGTAATTGTTGCTACCCCTGGTTCAACTCATGCCGCGGTGGCCCTGCCCTATATTCGTCGTGGTTTGCCAACCTATATTGAGAAGCCGATGACAACGACTGTTGCCGAGGCTAAGAAGCTCAGGCGAGCAGCAAAAAAGTTTGGTGCCCCGGTATTCGTCGGGCACCTACAGCTATATAATCCGGCCTATTTGAAGACGAGGGAATTGGCTCAAAAATTAGGAGGTATTCGATCTCTTTATTTTGAAGGACTGAATAACGGACCTTATCGGAATGACATGTCAGTCTTGTGGGATTGGGGACCGCATCCGGTTAGTATGGTGCTCGACCTGCTTAAGGCTCAACCGAGCCATATTTCAGCTTGGGGCAGTGCCCTGTTGAGACCTCGAACTAGGCTGTACGACATTGTTCAGCTTAAGCTTTTATTCCCCAAAAATATTGTCATGACAGCGAGATTATCGTGGTTGTCACCAGAAAAGCGCACCAGGTTGACCATCATGGGTAAGCGCGATTCAGTTGTTTTCGACGACACTGCTGAGGATAAAGTTACACACTTGAAAGGTATGGGGCCTGAAGTTCATGGTCGATCCGTAAAGCAACAATCCCCGCATATCTCTCAGCCCCGCTACTCAGCTGCATCACCTCTCACGATTGAGTTACAGCAGTTCCTTAGAATGGTGAGGAGCCATAGCAAGCCAGCAACGGATATTGAGCAGGGGGTAAGGGTCGTTGAGATTTTGGCAGCAGCTGAAAAGTCGATTGGGTTGGACGGTGTCGCAATCCAGCTGTAAGCCCAGGTTGGTAACTTAAAGAAGTAGGCTGACCCAAGTAGGTGGCCTTCTTTTATGGACAGAAAACCTTTTGTTAGGTACTGTTGGGGCTTAATAAACCCCTATTCTATATGGCTAAGATAAAATCGAGAAGCCGGAACATGACAAAAATAGCTGATCTCCAGCAGGAGCTTGAGCTGTCTGATACTCAGCTAGCGACTATCTTGGACGAAGTTAGCGTTCGGGTTGCAGAGGGGCAAAAAAACCTGAATCAGAACGAGACGGGTAGGGTGCGTCAATTTATTAAAGAGCAGCAACGACGGGCTGAGCTGAAGGGACAAACGATAGACTTGCCGCCAATTATTAAAGTGAGTGATTTTGCGACTGCTTTGGAATTGCCGGTTGGCGAGGTGTTGTCGGTGCTGTTGATGAACGGCGTAACCGCAACACTGAATGATGATATCGACTATGACACGGCGGCTATTATTGCGCAGGAGCTGGGCTACAAAACGAGTGAGAGCGTGGAGAAGTTGGAGGAGCAAGTGCTATCACCGGAGAAGTTGGAGGAGATATTGAACAAGGAGAAGAAGGCTGACCAGCAAGAGCGCCCGCCGGTAGTTACTATCATGGGTCATGTTGATCATGGTAAAACGACGCTGCTAGATTCTATCCGGCAAGCCAACGTAGCCAAACAAGAGGCTGGTGGGATTACTCAAGCAATTAGTGGTTACCAAGTTAAGTATAAGGATCGCCTGATCACATTTATTGATACTCCCGGACATGAGACGTTTGAGTTTATGCGCCAGCGTGGAGCCAGCTTGGCTGATATTGCCATCCTAGTAGTGGCGGCAGATGATGGAGTTAAGCCCCAGACAAAGGAAGCGGTCAAGCACGCGCGAGCTGCCAAGGTGCCTATAATTGTGGCTATCAATAAGATCGACCGAGCTGAGGCTAACATCGACAAGGTTAAAACTGAGCTGGCTGAGCAGCTGGATCTGCAACCAGAGGAGTGGGGTGGCAAGACTGTGGTAGTGCCTATTTCAGCTTTAAAAAATCAGGGGATTGATGAGTTGTTGGAGATGGTGTTGCTGACTGCTGATATTGATAAACTAACTGCCAATCCTGAGCGAGCGGCGCTGGGCAGCGTGATTGAAAGTAGGCTCGATAAACACTTAGGGCCATTGGCCACCGTGCTGATTCACGCTGGTACCTTACGAGTTGGCGACGATGTGGTCGTGGGCCACGTTAGTGGCCACGTACGGCGTTTGATGGACTACCTGGGTAAATCAGTCAATGAGGCTGGTCCCTCAATGCCGGTAGCCATTGTTGGGCTTGATGCAGTACCAAATGCCGGAGAAATTTTGCAGGTAGTTGAAGCTCAAGCAGCGGCTAGACAAAAAGCTTCTCAGCAACGCGCGCCAGTGAAATCGATGGTGCAAGTAAGAGATGACGATGACGAGCGTCAAACGCTGGCCTTAGTCATCAAGGCTGATACCAACGGCTCGGTTGAGGCTCTGCGTGAGACAATCACCGCCATGGTGCCTGAGGAAGTGCGTTTATCTATTATTCGAGCTGAAGTGGGTGCGGTATCTGATTCTGATGTGCTGACCGCGAAGGCAGCCGGGGCTTTGATTTACGCCTATAACACACCGGTCGGGGGTATGGCTAAGAAATTGGCCGATAAGGAGCAAGTAGAGATCAAGTCATCGAAAGTGGTCTACGAGTTGTCCGATGATGTGCGGCAGGAAATTGAGAAGCGCTTGCCGGTTGATATTGTGACCACGGCACTAGGGACCTTGAAGGTTCTCAAGATCTTTTTCTCTATTCAGAAGCGAAAAATCATTGGCGGGGAGGTTGCCGAAGGGACGATTGAGAAAGATGCGCAGGCTATTGTCTGGCGCAAGACCGGCAAGGATCGAGTTGAGATTGGCCGGGGAACTATCACTGAAATGCAACGAGAGAAAAAGGTTATTGATAAGGCTGAACAAGGCGATCAGGTTGGCCTGACCTATGAAGGCAAGGGCAAGATCAAAGAAGGTGATGTGTTAGAAGTCTATAAAGAGGAAAAAGTACGCAAAGAACTAACGGCATAAATATTAAAGCCTGATGGGGATCGAGGGAGAATTCTGTGAATAATCGAGTTACCAAAATTAATAAGCACCTCCAACGCGTCTTTGGTAAGATTTTGCAGGAGGAGGCTGACTTGCCGGCAGACGTGTTGGTTACCATCGCTCGCGTTGAGGCCGCAGCAAATTTAAAATCAGCAACAATCTGGCTCTACGTAAATCCGAGCAGCGCGGCACAGGACGTCTTGGCAGATTTGAAAACACAAATGTATGAACTGCAGGGTTCCTTGAATAGGGCACTTGACCTGCAACCACTGCCCCGTATATCTTTGAGGATCGACCATGGAGCAGAACACACAGCAAAGATTAACAAGAGGCTCAACGAACTTGGGGAGCTCTGAAAATATTGGTTTACTGCAGCCATATCAGACGGTCGTGCAGGCGGTGGTTGAGCGACTACGGTCGGCTAAGTCGGTTTTGATTGGTACCCATGAACACCCCGACGGCGACGCAGCCGGATCATCGTTAGCCTTGCTGCATGCGCTCAGGATGCAAGGGAAAAAGGCGACCGCCTATATTCCTGATCCGCTACCGGACTTTCTATCGTTTCTACCAGGGGCCGAGGAATTGACCACGGTCAAGCCTCAAGTAGCGTCTTTTGATACTGTCGTGCTGCTTGATTATACGCAGCTGTATCGAACACATTTAGAGGCTGAGGTGGCCGTACATCCCAACACCATTTGCATTGATCATCACCACGATAATGAGGGGCAAACTAAACTGAATCTTATTGTGCCCGAGGCCGCGGCGACAGCACATATTTTGGCGGACCTTTTTGCCGGCTCAGAGATACCGGTGACGGCTGACATGGCAACCTGTTTGCTGACTGGAATTTTTACTGATACGGGATCATTTATGCATGACTCGACTTCCCCGGCAATTTTAGACTTAGCTTCTGAGCTGATGGGTAAAGGCGCTCGCTTGTCGCACATCGCGCACGAAACGTATCAGAAGAAGGATTTGCCGGGCCTCAGAATTTGGGGGCGGGCCTTGTCACGGGTGATGGTTAATCAAACTACCCAGGCTAGTGTCTCGGTGATCACTCATCAGGATTTGACTGATTGCTCAGCTACCCTTGATGACTTGTCAGGCGTTGTCAATTTACTAAACACCCTGCCGCAAACTACCTATGCTATGTTGCTGACCGAGTATCAGCCCGGAAAGATTAAAGGGAGTCTTAGGTCTGAGCCACACAAAGGCGTTGATGTAAGTAAAATTGCTAAGCGGCTCGGTGGTGGTGGTCATAAGTTGGCCTCCGGCTTTGAGGTAGAGGGCCACATTGTTGAGCGGGGCGGAGCCTGGCGTGTTGTGCCGGCCAAGCTGGCGTGATACGTTGTAACTCGCAATACTTACGGACTACAGTGGAGTTATGAGATTTTTGATATTTGGTGATGTGGTGGGTCGGCCTGGACGAGAGGCGGTTACTCGAGTGTTACCTGAATTACGGGATGAACATAAGCCAGACAACGTCATCATCAACGTTGAGAATATCGCTCATGGCATGGGCATATCGCCGACGGCTATGGCGGAGGCACGGGCCTGGCAGGCTGACGTATACACGACGGGGGATCATGCCTGGGATAACAAAGCCGGAGTGCCTTTATTGGATGATCAGGCGTTGCCTATCGTGAGACCTGCTAACTATCCAGAGAATGTTCCTGGGCGCGGGTACCATATCTTTTCGAGTGGAGCCTATCGGGTAGCAGTACTGAATCTGCAAGGGCAAGTTTTTTTCAAAAATGATCCAAACAATCCTTTTCATACAGCTGACGCCCTGCTCCGGCAGGCTGACATCAAGAGCGCTGATGTTGTCTTGATCGACTGGCACGTCGAGGCCACTAGTGAAGCTCGAGCGCTTGGTTGGCATCTCGACGGGCGAGTGGCTGCGTTGTGGGGAACACACACGCACGTGCCTACGGCTGATGCTCAAATATTGCCAGGCGGCACAGGATACATTACCGATGTGGGCATGTGCGGTAATTACCACTCGATCATTGGTGGAGATAGGGCCATGCTTAAAGGCTTCCTGCAACAACTGAAAGCGCGGTACACGGTAGATGATACTGGCCCGCTAGAGATTGGTGCCTTGCTGATTGATGTTGATCCTAGTTCGGGAACCACCACTCAAATTAAGCATCTCCGTACAATACTGCCGGCTAGAAGTTAGGTTTTTTCCTTTGCATAATGAGAGGCTGTTTCTAACCAGGTTATCTCTAACGGGGTTTACAAAGCCAAAAATATGCTTCACACTGTCCAGTACAAAACTTCTTAATGCCACGCCTGTGATCAATAAACAACAGCTCATAGATAAAGTAACTGATAGTACTCGCTTGGCGCGTAAGGACGTCGAGGAAACGATCAACACCTTTCTTGATTTGATAATCGATAAGCTCTCGCTAGACGATAAGGTAAACTTAACCGGCTTTGGTTCCTTTGAGGTTCGGGAGCGAAAAGGGCGCGCTGGGGTTAACCCGCGGCAACCGTCTCAGCATATTCAGATTCCCACTGTGAGAGTGGCAAAGTTCCGACCAGGTAAAACCCTGAAAGAATCAGTAAAATAGTGCTGGTGGTCGCTGTGGCGCGCCTGACAGCAGATGGGCTGGTGATGTGACAGGCACACTGAGCTGGGCACTTTTATAAAAACAACGGGGCGTGGTGTAGAGGTAGCACGGGTCGTTTGGGACGATCTGGCCCGAGTTCGATTCTCGGCGCCCCGACCATTCTACGCGCAGCGAAGGATGGCAAGCACTTTAATGTGCCCTTCGAAGCCTGCTAAGGCGCAGAACGGCCGTGAATAGAAAAAGTCATGCATTACGTTTACATCATCCAGAGCATCGACACGCCGAGTCGAAATTACGTTGGGATTACTGCGAATATCAAAGAGTGACTGAAAAAACACAACCTAGGTGGTAACAAGCACACAGCTACGTATAGGCCATGGAAGTGCATATGGTTTTGTGCCTTCCCGAATAAGAAAAAGGCAGCTTTGTTCGAAAAATACCTTAAATCATCTTCTAGTATAGCATTCCGGCGGCAGAGGCTAGTGTAACTAAGCTGCAAAAAATGAACGGCTCGTTTTCCGCTGTTTGAATCTTCCCATGTGTTGCACCCTTCTAATTCTCTGCACCCTTTCAGGGTAAAGGGTTTCGCCTCACTGAAGCGGGGTTTCCAAAACTTCGTTCTTCGAGCTTCGCTTGGCAGACGCCGCTGCTCAGCAGTTGCCGGGCAAAGCCCGGAAATTCGGTAATAGATATATACTGAGCTGATCTATGTCGAGTGGTTTTGTATTGCTGTTTATAGTTCTGGCCGTCCTAACAGGGAGCCTATATTTTCTCATTCAGGCGGAGGGAGGAATTGACGAGATAGGTTCGATCTTGGAGCGCGCTGGTTTGTCCGTTGGTGAGGAGGATACGGACGTTGATAAGGGTCAGCCAGCTAGCCTGGTGCCGCCCGAGTTTACCTCAGGTTCCTCGCGGTTCAGCCAGGGGGCGTGTCAGACTGATGTCGATT
>JACZRJ010000028.1 GCA_022574795.1 Patescibacteria group bacterium
GGACGGTGTTCGAAAATGTTGCCTTTGCTATGGAGGTAGGTGGTGCGAGCACGCGAGAGATCAGAAATACCGTGCCCCATATCCTCAAGCTCAATAATTTGCTGCCGAAGGCTGAGACGTATCCGACGGCGCTGTCTGGCGGTGAGAAGCAACGAGTAGCTATTGCCCGGGCTTTGGCTTACAAGCCTCAGATCCTATTGGCGGACGAACCGACGGGAAATCTTGATGCGCTACACTCTTGGGATATTGTGCAACTGCTGATCAAGATCAATAAGCTGGGTACGACCGTGTTACTGGCTACCCATAATGATGACATTGTTAATGCTCTGAAAAAACGCGTGGTAACTCTTAGTAAAGGTAAAGTAATAGCAGATCAGAAAACGGGAACGTATAAACTCTAAATAATGATTGGTATTTCATTTTTCAGGATTATTAAAGCGGCCGGTCAAAATTTGGTCCGCAATATTTGGTTGTCGGCGGCCACGTTAATGATTATGACTATTACTTTGGTGATGATTTCTTTCTTATACTTTGCTAATGTCCTGGGCGCGGAGGTACTACGAGTCATTGAGCAGAAAATTGATTTGACGGTGACCTTCCAAGAGGGTCTAGCGCAGGAGGAGATTGAGCGAATAGCCCAATACATTGAGAGCCGGGATGATGTGGCTAGTGTTAAAGTGGTTACTAGCGAAGAAGCGATCGCCATCTTCCGAGGACGTCATGCTGATGATCCTTTAATTGCAGAGTCTTTGGCTGAGCTCGACGATAATCCTCTGCCGGCCAACATGTATGTGCTAGCCACTGACCCTCGCTGGTACAAGGGCCTAGCTGAGCACTTGTCTGGTGAATCATACAGCGCCCAGATCGCCGAGGTGAATTATGAGAGTTCACGAGGTGTGATTGATCGGTTGATCGCACTAATATCATCGGTCAAAACAGTCAGTACCGTTGTCACCGTCGTATTTTCCTTGCTGGTGATGCTGATCATGTATAATACCATCCGTTTAGCAATCTACAGCTTTCGAGAGGAGATAGATATTATGAATTTAGTGGGAGCGTCGCGGTTGTTTATTCAAGGTCCCTTTATTTTTGAAGCCGTTGTAGTAGCGCTGCTGGCAGTAGGCTTGGCCACTGCTATCATTTATCCGGTGCTCAGCTCGGTCGGACCTCACTTACAACGCTGGTTCTTTGATTCGCCCGATCAACAGTTCAATATCTATCAGCACGCCATCGATAATTGGGTGACGGTTGTTGGGCTGATGGCATCAATCGCTGTTGGATTATCCATCGTAAGTAGTTCCTTTGCGGTAAGTCGCTATTTGAAACGATGAGTCTCCCTGCTATAGCTTGGCAATAATTTCGAGGAGTGAGGGGGGAATTTCTTTAACGCGAACTAACGGTGCTTGGCTGATGATATCGTAGAGCGAGGGCAAGTAGCGCGATGAACGTAAGGTAATTCTTAGACGTTGGCCTGAAAAACGAGAAGTAGGTAGCAACTGAACAGAAGTTACGCCCTTTTGGGCTTTGAGTTTGCGAAGGGTGTCATAGCGCAGTCCTTCAATCCAGGCGTCGATGACGCGCGGACAGGCTACGGCCATGGCGATCTCGTCACGGGTACCGTGCTGAGCGAGACGACCGTGATGGAGTAATAGAATTGGTAAACCAAGCCTCTCGGCAATAATGGGTCGGCGGGTGGCAACTATCGTAGTGCGGCCACTAAAGATTGTGGACAGCCAATAGCGGATCGGACTGACTCCGATTTGATCAGCAATATCATCTAGCAATATGACTGGTGCCTCTGACAGGGCAGCTCGCGCTACCTTGAGGCGCAACTGCTCGGTAGTAGAGAGTTTCTTGGCTGGGCGAGAAACACGAGCTGCTAAGCCGGTGGCCTCAATGACCTCGCCAATACGGGCTGGTAAGTTTTCTATTTTCTGCGAGAGACCATAGGCGTTGAGAGTTTCGAATACTGTGCGCTCGCTAGTTTCCGGCTCCTCGCTTGTGACCTGGCCCGCCAAACTCGTTTTGTTTTGGTGTGGAGCTTGACCATTAATTACCACATGTCCCTGCTGCGGTTTTATTTGGCCACTCAGCACTTTTATTAGCGTTGATTTACCGGAGGCCTCGGTGCCAAAGAGGGTAACGTGATCTCCCTGGGCAAGCTGAAAGCTCAGGCTCTGCAAGGCAATGTGGCTCGCAGTTGAGTGTGGGGTTACTTTTTTGAGCGCTGAAGTCTTGGAATGATAGGTAACGGTTAGACCGCTGACATCAACGAAGGCGGTTGCTTCCCTCATAATTATTCAGTATAGCACGCCTACGTCGCAATCCCTTACGCTCATCTTCTGGTCCAGCAAGCTGAACCAGAGCTAGAATCGCTGCAAGCTTGCGGGAGCCCTATTAAGTATCCCCAGCAGGATTCGAACCTGCGACACCTGGCTCCGGAAGCCAGTGCTCTGTCCGCTGAGCTATGGGGACATACTGTCGACTCGACCGTAGCAAGTATGCTGATCTGGCGCTAGGTTGCCTTGACTGCTTAGACTGACAGCACGATAATTAGCCCTAGTTGTTTACCAATTAATCCTGTTGTAAAGGAGCGTATTATGAGCCAGCTTGAAAGTGCCGATATTACGATTATGCGACTCAAGAAACAACCTCACGACGTGATCGCCTGCTTTAGCTGCCAGGGAGAAACTCATCGACTAACTGTTAACCTGACGTCTCTGGTTAAGAAAGATGACACCAACGAAACCATTCGAGACAAGATTGCAGCTCGCTGCAGCGAGCAGTGTGACCGGCAAACCAACAGCGTTGCGTATGTCGATGCGGCCAGGAAGGATATTCTATTCTTTTCTGGCATCGGGTCGAGAGTTCGGGCGCGTATTGGTGATATAAATGAGCGCGAAATTACTTGGCAGTATCAATGCGACGACGCTTGGCACCAAGCTGGAGTTCGTTTCACCCAGAAGCATGATTATCTGGACTACATTTGTCCTGACGGTTTGTCAGAGCTGGGCAAAGCATTCATTAAAATGGCTACACGGGCTGCAATGAAGCGACTTCACTCGGACGCGGCTGCTCCCATTGATGTTATTGCCAGATTTGTGACATCGCTACCAGTCGATGCGCCGACAACAGACCAGACGATCCCAAACGACATGTCGTGGCGTCTGTATCTTTCGGGCCTTCAATAGTACTTAAGTACTAAGCGAACAATTCTGTTCCAAAGTGATTCCACTGATACATAATCAGTGGTTTTTTTACTAGGTAATTTTCAATTCGTGGGTCAGTAGAGCCTGCTGCACTCATACATTAAGCTTTACCCTGTACCTCCTGATGGATGCGTGGGATTGTTCATTCCTCCCCGTTGAGACGGGGTTTCGCCCCGTTGAGACGGGGTTTCGCCCCGTTGAGACGGGGTTTGCGCTGCGGCTTAGTTGCGGCTCAGCTCCACCGAGCTACGCATTCATACATTAAGGATTGCTCCACATCCCGTTGGGCTGCGGAGTTGTTCATTCCTCCCCGTTGAGACGGGGTTTGCGCCCTGTTGAGACAGGGTTTGCGCTGCGGCTTAGTTGCGACTCAGCAAAATTCATGGCAGCTCTACCGAGCTACGCATTCATACATTAAGGATTGCTCCACATCCCGTTGGGCTGCGGAGTTGTTCATTCTTCGAAATTCATGGCAGCTCTACCGAGCTACGCATTCATTTCGGGAATGAACAAAGACTTGCGCAAACACTTAAATGTAGTACACTGACTACATAATCAGTAAACATATAAATATGTTCGGACCTCACGAGGGTTGTGGCTGCTAGCGCAGTACACAGTGTAAAGCATTAGGGCCGGTCGTCAGCGACCGGTTCTTTTGTGTCCAGTCTGATGAATTTGGCCGCAAAATTCTGAGTCAGCGTA
Source organism: Patescibacteria group bacterium (assembly GCA_022574795.1). GTDB lineage: Bacteria > Patescibacteriota > Andersenbacteria > UBA10190 > UBA10190 > JACZRJ01. The sequence continues at coordinate 3,912 of JACZRJ010000028.1, forward strand.
TATACTTACCGAAGATGAAGTCGGACATACAATTGCTCGTTGGGATTCTGCTGCTGGTGCTTACTGTCGCGGTGCTTCTAGGTGGTGTCCAGTTGGCTCGAAATTTGGGAGCGACGGGTGAGGCGCCTTCGTTAGCTCAACAATCTTTCCAGTTAGAGCAACTATTTGAGCGGTTTCGCAATCAGCGTGAAATATTAACCCCGGCACCACTGAGGGGATTGATCAATAGGGCTGCTGTGCCACTGACGCGGGCTGGTATTCTGGCGCAGACCAATCGGCATCGGACTGAGAGAGGTTTATCACCCCTGACAGGTAATTCAGTGCTCGATCAAGCAGCTACCGCGAAACTAGAGGATCTTTTTGCGCAGCAATATTTTGAACACGTCTCGCCTCTCGGGGTTGGTCCAGCCGATCTGGTTGATACTGTTCAGTATTCTTTCCTTCGAGTTGGCGAGAACTTGGCCCTGGGAAATTTTGAGGGTGATGAGGGTCTAGTTCAGGCTTGGATGGATAGTCCTGGTCATCGCGAAAATATATTACATCCGGGATTTTCTGAACTAGGCATTGCCGTAGCCGAGGGTATCTTTGAGGGGGATTCAGTTTGGATTGGGGTGCAAACCTTTGCTTTGCCACTCTCGGTGTGTCCCGCTATTGACACTGCCGTACATATTAGTGTGGATCTTCAGCAGAGTGGTGTTGACGATCTTAATACGGAGCTCACCGACAAGCGAGCAAGCCTCGATTCACAGAACACAGCGCTGATAGTGTTAGGGGATGAGGTGGATGCCTTAACGGGTCAGGCCGACGCGAAATTTTTGGCAGGAAATGCCAAAATACAGGAGGGTAATGTCATCGCGGAAGGCGGTGGAGAGCAAAGTGTCGCTGAGGCGCTATGGGATGAAGGGACACAATTACATGCTGCCGGACAGGAGTTGGCTGAACAGGCTGAGGTGAAGCGTGAACAGTACACCCAACAAGCTGATGCCTATAATAAGGATAGAGAGAAATACAATGACTTGGTGGGCCAGCAGGAGGAATTACACAGCGCGCTGAAAGACTCGATTGATTCATTTAACGCGCAAATTAAAGCCTTCAACAGCTGCTTGGCTAATAGCTAAATTTCGACTGAGCCTGGTTTCACAAAAAGAAGGGTCGTGTTGATGGCGACCCTTTGGCTGCTTTCTCTTTTGCAACTTGATTAGAATACGGCGGGCTTGTTTGACGTGACTGACGACAGATCCGGGTAGAGCATCTCGATTGCGTCGATCACAGTCAACAATTTCATTTAGCAATCTTAAGGCCCATCTTTCTGCGCCATCGTTGCGATGAGACATGGCGTACCTTTCATAAAAAAGAACTGAACGGTAACAATTCGTATCTTCAGCATACTATCATTTTCTTTGTTTCGCAGTGTAGATCCAACTTCGCCTGTTAGGCTTCGCTGGGCAGGCAGGATCAGAACTTTTTTTCTGACAACTGCCGAATATATTAAAATACCTGTTTTCGCCGAGAAAACTGCGTAGAATTAATGATAACGCAGAGCCCCATGACTGCATTTGACATAAGACTAACTATATTCTATGGTGTCAAGTAGGCTCAATTGTTTTCTACCGTAAAAAGTTCTTTCAAAACCATAAAAACCCTTCTCAAGGAGTCGACCATGCCAATTTTTCCTGATATGGATGAAATGGATATCGCGCAGCAATCCGCTAACGAAGCGGCGCAGCAAGACTTGATTCGCGGGAAATATTACCGTTTTGATCCGCCGGTGTCCGCGACTGGTTTTCCGACCGGCGGTTCCAATGTTTGTGAAGAGAGCGAATTAGAGTTTAGTCGCGGATGGTACATCGGTTTTAGTCGCGATCAGCATATTTTCCAGGGCACGCCGATCAATGACCATCGCGTCATTCCCGTACCTAAAAGATACGAGAACACTGCGAACACTGATGATATTGTAGAGCGGCTTCGGGTTTGCTACTTCCATATTCTGTTTATCGGCGGGAGTAAGGCCATCCTGGATGAGAATCAGGGTAGCAACTGATCTCTTGCACCTCACCCTACCGCAGATGAAACCAACACTTGTTACCAACAGACCGCATGGTTCGCCCAGCGGTCTTTTTCTTTGTTCCGGGACGAGCACTGAAACTCACATTTGTGAGTTCCAGCGTAAAGGACTCTTCTCGTCCCATGTCCGGAGAGCCATGATGGAACAAAAATCGGGCGCAAGGCCCAATTTTCATTTCATGGTTCCGCAGTGTGGACAGTATCAGAACCTTTTTCCAAACAGCATCGGGCCACTTTCAGATACCAAATTATGTAGCAAAAGGGTGAGGTATGCTGATTTTATCCTCTCTTGACAGGATTCATAGATTGTGCTAATGTCATAAACGTAAATCTGTGAGTAACAGATTTGGCACTTTCACAACCTTTTTGAGGAACCTAGTCATGAGTAATGACAACAGCATCAACCGAATGTTCAAGCTC
>JACZRJ010000029.1 GCA_022574795.1 Patescibacteria group bacterium
CGTCGACTTTACAATGTCGATCAAGCGCTTATGCACCCGAATTTCATATTGATCCCTTGAATCCTTATGGACAAAAGTAGACCGGTTAACCGTGTATTTCTTCTTGCTTGTCGGCAAAGGTGTCGGACCTGACACCTGAGCGCCATCTTGCTCAACTGCCTTAATGATCTGCTTGGCGGATTGATCAATTAACTTATGATCATAGGCCTTGAGCTTGATCCGAATTCGAGGAGGAGCCGCCGCTTCCTCAGCCGTGGTGTTGGCTTCATCCTTAACGGATTTCTTTGTCGCTGGCGCTTGCTTGGTAGCCATGTATCAAAAGTACCCGTTATGAATTATCAACCACCAGCTACTCAATGACTTTCGTCAACACCCCAGCTCCCACCGTCTTACCACCCTCACGAATGGCAAACCGCATCCCATCTTCCATCGCCACCTTGGACACCAGCTCAACTTCGATGCTAACAGTGTCACCAGGCATAACCATTTCAGTGCCCTCCGGAAGCTTAACCGAACCAGTCACATCAGTCGTTCGAATGTAGAATTGTGGCTTGTAACCCTTGAAGAACGGCGTGTGTCGACCGCCCTCGTCCTTAGTTAACACGTACACCTCAGCTTCAAACTTCTTGTGCGGCGTTATTGATCCTGGGGCAGCTAAAACCTGCCCGCGCTCGACATCTTCTTTCTTTAGTCCTCTCAGCAGGATGCCAGCGTTATCACCAGCCTGACCATCGTCCAACTGCTTGTTGAACATTTCGATTCCAGTCACCACCGTCTTTTGCGTATCTCTCAGGCCAACAATTTCAACTTCCTCATTAATTTTAATTGTGCCCCGCTCAATTTTACCAGTCACCACGGTCCCACGACCTTCAATACTAAAGACGTCCTCAATCGGCATGAGGAAAGGCTTGTCAACATCTCGTTTCGGCTCTGGAATTTCCTCATCCAGCGCCTTGATTAATTCAAGTATTGGTTTAGCCGCCTCATCATCAACACTCGTTGTGTCTAGAGCTTTTAGTGCTGAACCACGAATTATCTTAATGTTCTTGCCGTCATACTCATACTTGGTCAAAACTTCACGAACCTCTTCCTCAACCAAATCAACCAGCTCAGGATCGTCAACCTGATCAACCTTATTAAGAAATACTACAATGGCCGGCACTCCCACCTGGCGAGCCAGTAGAATGTGCTCTCTGGTCTGGGGCATCGGACCATCAGTTGCCGAGACCACTAACACAGCCCCGTCCATCTGGGCAGCTCCCGTAATCATATTTTTGATGTAATCAGCGTGACCCGGACAATCCACGTGAGCGTAATGACGCTTATCTGATACATACTCACAATGGGTAGTCGCGATAGTAATACCTCGCTCCCTCTCCTCCGGTGCGTTATCTATCTCATCAACTGTCAGAACCTTGTCGGCTCCACCCTTCATCCCCAGCACGTGCAAAATTGCTGCGGTCAGGGTCGTCTTGCCATGATCAACGTGACCAATCGTGCCGACGTTTACGTGTGGTTTACTGCGATCAAACTTTTCAGCCATACTAATAATTTAATACTAATAAATCTCCTCCCTATATCAACTATATCAAGAGGTTACATAATTTGTAGCAGGCAAGCCAAATAATGCAAGCCTTAGTCAAGTTTTACCTATTGAGTCTCAACAATCAAGTTTAGAAAAAGCAACCCCTGGTAGCTGATACTTATAAAGGCGCTGGCCCTTGAAATCATCCTCTTTAGTTGAACCACCTTAGCGTACCGAAAACCAGGCTAGCGCAGCCCAAATTAATTACTCTAACTATTCCTGAAGCTCGGGCGGCAAATCGCCGGTCAGTGGTTCAAATCGAACCCGTCGCGGTGTCGGCTCGCTTCCCTTCAAGCTCTCCTGATCATATTGGCTAGCCTCATCAACCCAGCCAGTCTCTGGCTCAGTAGCCGGTTCAGTAACCGGTTCAGTAGTCGGTTCAAAAGAAGGCTCTAAGGTCTCCTCGAACACTGGACTACTAGAACCTGGCCCGACCAGATCATCAGCTCTGTCGGAGAAATTTTCTGGCCCAGAGCTCTGCTCAGCAGGGTCTGCCGTGGCGCCTAATGACCCTTCATCAAGTATGCTCCCAACCCCAGGCGACTCGGCTTGGTTAGACTCCCGGCGCTCTCGAGCTTCCGGCCCTGGTTGTTGTGACGACGCTCTCTCAGGCGCTCGCTCTGCTGATGGTAAGGGCAGCTGCGCTTCGACGTCTCGCTTACCGCCGCGCTCAAACTCACGCTTGCTCACCATCACATATTCCTCTCCGTCACTCCCGCGCCAAGTAAAATAACCGCCCAACTCCTTAAGGACCGCCCTGACTGCTTCAAACGTGGAATCCCCCGTGTACATCGAGTAACCCTAGCTCAATAAAAACCGACTAGCAAGTCTTGAAGTAACGTTACTCTAACTACCGTCCTTGAGTTACTCTAGATCAGGTTTTTCCTCCGTCGTTGTGCTGCCAACGATCTCCTCTTGAACATTTTTTGGCACCTGCGCGTAGTGGTCGAATTCCATCGAATAGACTGCCCGGCCCGAAGTCAGGGAACGCAAAGCAGTTGCATAGCCAAACATCTCGCCCAGTGGCACTTGCGCGCTAATGATTTTGAGCTTGACGCGATCCTCAATATTATCGACTCGTCCACGCCGAGAATTCAGGTCGCCAACCACATCACCCATATGATTTTCCGGAGTTGTCACCTCAACCGACATGATCGGCTCAAGCAAAACTGGCTTAGCCCGCTTGACCCCTTCGCGAAAGGCCATCGACCCAGCAATTTTAAAGGCTATCTCAGAGCTATCAACATCATGATAGCTGCCATCAAAAACGGTGGCCTTAGTATCAACCACGGGAAAACCAGCCAACACGCCATTTTGAGCGGCTTCCTGCACACCTTTCCCAATCGGTCCAATGTATTCGTGCGGAATATTTCCACCTTTAACCTCATCAGCAAATTCAATTCCTCCGCCCGGCTCAAGTGGCTCGAGTCTCAGCCAAACATGGCCATACTGTCCCCGGCCTCCACTCTGCTTAATGTATTTGCCTTCAACCTCCACCGTGTCTCGAATTGTCTCCTTATAGGCGACTTGAGGCTTGCCCACATTTACCTCGACGTTAAATTCCCGCTTCATCCGATCCGTCAGGATTTCCAGGTGCAGCTCGCCCATACCCGACATAATTGTTTGCGCCGTCTCCTCATCAGTTTTGACCCTAAAAGTCGGATCCTCGGCCTGCAGCACTTTCAAGGCCTCACCCATCTTTTCCTGATCAGCCTTAGTCCTCGGCTCAACTGCCACTGAAATAACCGGGTCCTGTCCGATAATTCTCTCTAGTAAAATGGGATTATCAGGATCACACAGCGTATCACCAGTCGTCGATTGTTTAAGCCCAACCAAAGCTCCGATACCACCAGCGCTAATCTCCGGGACCTCTTCTCGGTTATTAGCATGCATGCGCAAGATCCGACCAACGCGCTCTTGCTTACCAGTCGAGGAATTGAGCACGTAAGACCCAGCTGTCATTTTCCCCGAATAAACTCTAAAAAAGGCAATCTGTCCCACAAATGGATCACTGGCAATCTTAAAGACCAGCGCGGCCAGCGGCTCATCAGCTGAAGGCTTGCGTGACAGTTTCTTTTCCTCATCATCAGGATCAGTGCCTTCCACCGGCGGCAAATCATTCGGGGCCGGCAGCAACTCTACCACGGCGTCCAGTAATCGCTGGACTCCTTTATTCTTCAACGCCGAGCCACAAAAAATCGGCGTCAGCGCACCCCTAATGACTGCCTTCCGGAGCACCGCCACGAGCTCCTCATTACTGATGGCCTCGCCGTTGAGAAACTTTTCCGTCAGCCCATCGTCTGTCCCGGCAATGACTTCAACCATTTGCTCTCGAGCTACCTTAGCCTGGGCTGCCAGCTCTGCTGGAATATCCTTTTTCTTCACAATCTCCCCCCGCTCTCCCTCAAAATACCAGGCTTGACTATCAATCAAATCAATAATGCCCTCAAAAGTATCCTCCTCCCCAATGGGCAGTGTGATAATGACCGTATCCTTAGTCAGGCGCTCATGAATCGAATCAACGACGCCGCTAAAACTTGCGCCGGTTCGATCCAACTTATTAATAAAACACAGCCGCGGCACTTGATACTTGTCCGCTTGTCGCCAAACCGTTTCACTCTGAGGTTCCACTCCCGCCACACCATCAAACACCACCACGGCTCCATCCAATACCCTCAAGCTCCGCTCCACCTCAACCGTGAAGTCGACATGGCCAGGAGTATCAATCAAATTAAGCCGATGGTCTTTCCAAAAGGCCGTCGTGGCTGCGGCCGTGATCGTTATACCTCGCTCCTGCTCCTGTTCCATCCAGTCCATCACTGCCTCACCCTTATGCACCTCACCAATCTTGTGGGTGATGCCAGTATAAAAAAGCACCCGCTCTGTTACCGTCGTCTTCCCCGCATCAATGTGAGCGATGATGCCAAAATTCCGCACCCGCTCCATTGGTACTGTCGCAAATTGATCCTGCTCTGCCATCTTCTTTAGTAATTCAAGCCAGCCGCTCCGTAACCCAACCCGCTCGGTAAGTCTAGTGACGCTAGCGCGCGAAATGCGAGAAGGCCCGGTTGGATTCCGCCATCCGGTGAACGTCCTCTCGCTTCTTCATTGCGCCACCCTCTTTTTTGGCAGCATCGATCAACTCCGCCGCTAATTTCTCAGCAAAGCTCTTACCAGATCGCGCTCGCGCCGCATCCCTCAACCAACGAAAAGCTAAGGTTTCCTTGCGGTCACCGCGCACCTCAATGGCAATTTGATAATTCGCCCCACCAACTCGCTTGGCCTTCACTTCAAGTACCGGCGACACATTACGAATGGCGGTATCGAAAACCATTAACGGGTCAGTCTTGGTCTGAGCCGAAACCATCTCCAGCGCCCCATAGACCGATTTTTGTGCGCCGCTCTTCTTACCATCCCGCATAACCTGATTAATAAATTTAGCCAAGACGATATTGCCAAACTTGGGGTCAGGCTTGAGATACTTCTTATTCTTATATACTCGTTTCCGTCTGGGCATATGGTTTGGTTAACTATTCTGCCTTAGGTCGCTTCGTTCCGTATCTGCTCCGCGCATTTTTACGACCTTCTACCCCACTGGCATCCAGTACCCCACGAACAACGATATAATTTACTCCCACCAAATCTTTGCGCCGCCCACCTCTCACTAAAACAATTGAGTGCTCCTGTAAATTGTGACCCTCCCCGGGAATATAGGCAGTTATCTCCTGTCCATTAGTCAGACGAACTCGAGCTACTTTTCTCAAGGCCGAGTTCGGTTTGCTCGGTGTTAAAGTCTTAACTTGTAAACACACGCCACGTTTAAAAGGTGAGCCCTTCTTGAGTACCACTGGTCGGTTTTTCAGCACGTTAAAACTACGCAGCAAAGCTGGTGTTTTTGACTTTTTCCTCTTGGAAACCCGCCCCTTGCGAACGAGCTGATTAGCTGTTGGCATCCTACACGTATTATATGTCTCTAAAGCGATTGATTCTTAAGAAGTACCCCTGAAGCTTAAACACACTCGCTCAAGCGAGTGCTGGCTACACCATACTTACTAGTAAACCGTAAGTCAATTTTTGGTCCAGGCTAGGCCCTACAACACCGAAAAGCCTGCCACAAAGTTAGTCAGTGACAGCGCTGGGCCAAAAACAAAGGCAGACAGCAATGGTGAGCCGATTATCAACAACCCAATCAGCAACACCAGGCCATATCGTTCCATGAACTGGATGATATCAGGACGATTTTCCAAAAATACATACAGTACTTTTGAACCATCCAAGGGCGGAATTGGAATCAAATTAAAAAACATCAACACCCCGTTTACCAAAGCTACGGTGCCAAACAGAAACGGCAGACCAGTTCCCGCTGGAGAGATCCGAGCGGCCAAACCCGCTGCAATCAATAGCAGAAGATTAGTGGCCGGCCCCGCCAACGCTACCAGCAAAGGTCCATACTTGCCATGACGCAGGTTGTGATAATTAACCGGCACCGGCTTAGCCCAGCCGAAAACAAAGCCAGTTCCCGAAAGTATCAGCATCAGCGGAATCAATATCGTTCCCCACAAATCGACATGCTTAATAGGATTGAGCGTCAACCGCCCAGCATAGTAGGCCGTGGGATCTCCCAAACGCAGTGCCACTACCCCATGGGCTACTTCATGCCAAATGATTGCCACTGCTAGACCGAGCAGCAGAGCACCGATCT
>JACZRJ010000030.1 GCA_022574795.1 Patescibacteria group bacterium
ATAATGATCTCCGCTTACGTGATGCCGATCAGGCGAACCAGGTGTGCCGCTTGTGCAAGCTGCGAATCCCCGCGCCAGCGAATTTTAATTTCAACTTGGTCTTTTTTCCAGGCGTCTCCGCCTTCCGTGCTCACCTCGATAGAGACATCAGATCTAACACCAAACATCACCTGACTGAAATCGCCGACGCAAGCCTCGGCATTGGTGAGCTGTTTGGTGACAAATCGCTTCAACTCGGTGACAGCAACAGGCGGGCGCAAGTAATTTCCCGGAGTGTCTTTTAGCTGAGACAAGGTGCTTTTTGTATCCGGCGTGATCAGGTAGGCGGCCGGTACGCCGTTTTCATCCTCGACCAATTGAATAGCGTCGATCAGATGGTCGTATGTTGGCGAACCGACTCCGCTGATTTCCTGCACATCCGGATGCGAAAAAATGCCGACGATTTCCTCGCCGGCGCCAGTTCCTTTTAGCGCGCTCAAGTCCAAAGCCAGGCCCAGAACTTTACCGAGTTGTGCGCGGACTTCTTCGGCGGCGTTCGGCGCATCCTCGACCAACTCGATGCTGATGCCGACGCGGGCCGCGAGTTTCCTGGCACGGAAAGTCACGCGGCCGAAGGTCGGTTCCACCAAAGGAATGTCTGCATTTTCTGCCACAAAGCCCACGGCCGGATCCGAAAGGACTTTCACGATCGCCAGCTCGGAGCTGTCCATCAAAACAGTCGTCGCGCCTGCCAGCATCAGCACCGATTGCTGGCGTGCCAGGTCGATGATCTGACTGCTGAGGATCGGCGTCAAATGATAACCGCCAGCCGCATCGGATCCCGATCCGAGAGCGCGTTGCAAAATGCCGTCGGCCGGGAAGCGGCCGGTGATTAACGAAACAACTGCCTGGCCAATATCCAAACCGCGTTGCTCGAGCGGAATGTCGCCGGACTGAATCAGCCGCTTCGAAAGTGATTCATCACCACGCAACACCGTGACCGCGTTGCCGGCAATCGAGGTCGGGCTAGTAATTGAGATATAAAATTCCCGTCCGGCCGCGCTTGGTATCGGATCAAAACTGAATCGTTGCCAGCGATTATCAGGAATAGTATTGGCCGTAACAACCACCTCGCGCAGCGGCTCGGGATCATCAATAGCAGCATAAATACGCAGTATCACGTCTTCGGTATTCTCCCTCCCGCTAAACGTAGCAAAACCAATATCAACCGCTGAGAACTCCGTCTGCTGTAACGGCACAACCTGCCCCACTTCAATGACGCCAGTTATCTCCCCGACGTGCTTTAAGAAATTACCCACCCCCTCAGTTTGGTAGATCCAAACATAATCAAGGCCGCCAATCTGCACCGTGTGCACGGGCTCCTGGCCACGAAACTCATCCAGCACATCACTGCCTCGGGTATCGCCAGCCCTCCCGCCCATATTCCGATAGGTAATCACGTAACCCACCCGATAATCATTTCGCGAGCTCAAACTAAAGGTTTGGCCCTGAAAATAGGTTTGGGTAACCGTCGGATACCAGGAAGCAATTGAAAGCTTGGTCCCCAGGGGATGTGTATTAAGCCAAGCTGCCGCCAGCTCAAGACCTTCACCCCAGCCTTGCTGCGAGAGCGGCCTGACCTCAAACAGTGGATTGTTATAGGCTACCGCGTGTGGCGCCCAAGCCAGTGGAACTGCAACCAGCGCCACTATTCCCGCAAAAACGATAACGGTACGCCAGCGCGCAAACAAATGTGACCGCTGACCCAGCAGACGTATCACCTGCGCCAGTGCCCAGCCCGCTATCAAAGGAAAGACCACCAAGGCCGGCAAAGCATACCGGTCAGCCTTCTTCGAGGCCAGCGTTATCAGCACTAAGAAACCAACCGCGTAGAGCAGTAACCACCAGATCGTGATCTGGCTGCCCCTCTGGCCAGCCACGGCTCCCTTTTTAAGCAACAAGAGGGCCAAAGCTACCAACACCAATAATTGGGTATACGGAGTTACCCGACCCAAAAATGACCGCCCATAAAAGCTATTCGGATTTATCGGGTCGGCAGACACCGACAAGGCCACATGTTCCTGCGTAATAATATTCTCGGCATCTCGAATGAGATAGCCCAACTGTAAATCAGGCACACTGAGAATCGTCGGCCACATGATAGCAAAGAGCGCCGCGGCAATAAGGATAATCATAATGATCTCGGCTATCATTGTCCGCCAATTCGGCCACACTCGGCTTCGTAGCTGACTGACTACCGCAATGACCGCCAGTGCCAACAACAGCCACATCGTCGGAATGAGCTTGGTTGCCAGCGACAAACTAAGCAGACCGGCTGTAATCCAAAGCCAGCGGCGCGGTCCGAGACGTCCGAGATGCCCACGGTACCCGCGGTGCCGATGCCGCAGGTACCACAAAGCAGCCAGTAGGGTCGCCAACATAAACAAGCCCAGCAAGGCATCGGGATGTACCACTTTCGTCATACCCACCACATAGGGATCAACGACCAACCACCAGGCCATTAACCCTCCGACGAACGTTCCCCAAAGACGCATGAGCAAAAGCCCAATTAAGGCTAAGGTAGCCACCGCTGCCAAAACAATTGGGGCAATCGCATAGGCCCGAAAATGACGTAAGTTCTCATCGCTCAAACCTTGTTGCAAGGCCTTCTCCTGCCAAACAATCCCTGCTCCCGACAGCCAGGTGACTGTGGCCGCAGGATGCGTTGTTATAAAAGTCCCTTTGACGTCACCGGCTTGGAGCTTGTGCCAAAAGGTTGCGCTGCGGTACATCCAGTTATACTCGTCTACCGTCATCGTCTCCCCAATTCCTGGCAGTCGCAAAGCCAGCGCCACTCCAATCAGCACGATCACTACCAAGGCTCGCCTCGACAGTAAAGCCCTAGTCAGTATTGCCAACTTCATGCTTGGCTTCATAAATAAAGACATAGGGCAAACCACCCACCATCACGGTGTGGACCGGCTCCTGGTCAGCCAGTTCCCGTAAAACCTCACTGGCCTCACTATCAGGAGATCTACCCAACATATTCCGATAGGTCACGATGTAGGAAACGTTCTTATGATTCCTCACGCTAAGGTTGACCACTTGACCATCAAAATATGTTCTCATCACACTAGGATACCAGGAAGCAACTATCAGAGCTGCTCCTTGGTCTCGCTCATTGAGCCATTGAGCAGCCAGCTCAAGGCCTTCACCCCACCCTTGTTGTGAGAGCGGCCTGACCTCAAACAGCGGATTGTTATAGGCGATGGCATGCGGTAGCCACCACAGCGGTACTAACAAAAGCAAGAGGCTGACCCCCACCGCTATGGTGCCAAGGAATAGGTTTGACCACTGCCACTTTTTTTGGCTCCACCGCAACAGGCCAGCCGCCATCCAGCCCGCTATCAACGGCAAGGCAGCCAAGGCCGGGAGGGCATAACGATCGGCTTTCTTCGAGGCAAAGGTTATCACAATAAGGAAACCGATCACGTAAAGAACCAACCACCGCAGAGACTGTCTCTCTTTCCGGCCCGCCGTGGTCACCCCTTTACCGACTAAAAGAACCACTGCCGCCAGAACCAATAATTGCGTATATGGTGTCACGCGTCCCAATACCGTTCGGCCATAAAAAGTAACTGGGTTAATCGACTGTTCAGCAGCGGCCAGAGCCACATGTTCTTGCGTTAAGACAGAAACGGTGTCTCGCACCACATAACCCAGCTGTAAATCAGGGACAGTAAAGACTGTTGGCCACAGTAAGACGAACACCAAAACTGCCACCGCCACTACCTCCAGCAGGGCAGTGGCGCCGTCCGACCACCTCGGCCAGCGTTTGCTCTGCCGCTGAGTGAACACCGTCATCCCCAGCAGAATCGGTAGCAGCCACAGACTGGGCACCAGCTTCGAACTCATTGCCAACCCCAGGCTGATACCAGACATAAGCCTAAAAACACGCTTGTCTTTCTTGTTTTCTTTGTGTTCGACGAGGTAAAGACTGTACAACAGCAATGCCCCCAACATAAACAACCCCAATAACGCATCGGGATGCACCACTTGATTCATACCAATCAAATATGGATCGCTAGCCAACCATATCCCCATCAGACTGCCCGGCAGTAGCCCAAATAAGCGAATACACACCATGGTCAGGCCAGCTATCAGCAGAGCAGCCATCAACACTATCGGTCCCGTAGCATATCGACGGAAGTGCCGTAGCGAAGCTTGCCAGTGCCGTAGCGAAGCTTGATCCAGAGCAAACCCTAGTCGATTAGCCTGCCAGGCAATTCCGCTCCCCGCCAGCCACATCACCGAGGTGCCAGGATGAGTGCTCTGAAATGTTCCCGAAAGATCTCCTTGGCGAAATACTTCATCCCATAAGGTGGCTGATCGCGTCATCCAATTATACTCATCGACGGTCATAAATGATCCCGCCTCCGGTAATCGCACCAGCAAGGCAATCACACCAACAAGTACGGCCACCCAAATTGTCTTGCTTTTTGACACAGGAGATGTTGAGTTATGGTTACTTATAATTCGTTCGATAAACCACGCTGACACAAACGCCAGGACATGTCTACCAAGCATTTCATACTATTTCTACTAGCAGCCTTAACGGTGACTGTGTCACCGTTTATAGCTGGTTACTACTACGGTACTGGTGATACTCAGGATGTCTATCTCCCTCTGGAAGATTTCTTTAGAACTGAACAACTGGCCGGCAGACTGCCTCTTTGGCACCCCGACATTGCCTGGGGATTTCCAGTGCTGGCCTCAGCTCAAATCGGTTTTTTCTATCCGCCACTTTTGCTCCTCCGGTTGCTGCCTGCCTCAATATACTTCCCGCTACTCTTTACCCTCCAGATTGCCTTGGCGGCACTAAGCACCTTTGCGCTAGCCCGTAAGCTTAGTCTGTCACGGCCAGCCAGCTATCTCGCCGCGATATCTTTTTCACATTCGGCCTGGCTTTGGCAACACGCCACCCATCTAAACATTATCATCACCGCCACCTGGCTACCGCTACAACTATTGGCCGCCCACCACCTAGCCTCGAATGGGAGGGCTAAAGCTAAGTCGATAGCGTGGCTGGCTATTGTCTTAGCCCTGCCGTTTCTGGGTGGGCAGATGCACCTTCCAGTAATGAGTGCCGCCATCACCGCCAGTTATTTACTCTATTGCTATTGGCGCAATCACCGGCAAATCATGACCCCACTTGCCCTGATAGCTATCGTCGGCCTCCTGGCCTTGGGCTTGGGCGCAGCACAACTGCTACCAACAGCAGAGCTCGCCTCTCTCTCAAGTCGGACTTCGGAATTTAGCGTTACTCAGGCCAACCAATACAGCTTCCCCTTCTATCATCTGCCCACCACGTTGTTTCCGCGGTTCTTTGACAGTGACAATCTGTATTGGGGCAAACGACTTGAGATCGAGTACGGTATCTTCTTTGGCACCATTCCACTGCTGCTAGCTTTTTTTGCCATCCGCCGCGCCCGCCGCCGACTACCCTTCTTTTTCTACCTCGGGGTAATCTCTTGGCTACTAGCCCTAGGGTCTGCTTCGCCTTTCCGCCTCATTGGACTTGAGCCCTCTTTCTGGATATTTTCGGCCCCCGCTCGTTGGCTGCTATTTACCACCTTAAGCGGCTCCCTGCTAGCTGGCCTAGGCTTCGATCTCCTCATCAAACAGGCCGCAATCTTTAAACGCTACCTGGTGGTGGCTCTCGTCGCTGTAGTACTATCCAGTACCCTAGCCACGGCGCTGCTGCTGCTTCTGCCTACCAACGCGCCTGAGTTTATCTATCAACAAATCACCACCTATGCCTCACGTCTCCTGGGAGAGAAACCACCAACCTATTACCTAGACAAAATTACCCAAGTAATTGCTAGTGCGCGCAGCTCCAGTGTCTCGCTATTGTCTTTCTACACCGCCCTGCCGCTGGGCATCCTACTCCTTAGTATCATCACCCGAGCTAAAAAATGGTGGCCGGTAATGTTACTTAGCTTGACCACTATTGAGCTTGTCATTATTGCCGGTACAGCTAACCCCCTTATTCCCTGGTCAACTATAACTGCCGTCCCGGCGTCTGTTGCTAAACTGCCACCGGCTGTTCTGCAAAAGCAGGCCCGCCTGATGACCACCACCGCCGCCGGTGACACCGGGGCCCTCCTGACTAATCCCGCCACCAAAGCCGATCTGGTCTCTCGACTCAACGCTCGTGAGC
>JACZRJ010000031.1 GCA_022574795.1 Patescibacteria group bacterium
AAAAAAAATCGTTCTACCAACATAACGTTATTAAATTCCGTCAGCGGGCAACTATCTGGATTGTTGTCGCCACTACCATATTTGTGATCATCAACACGGGCATAGCTACCTGGCGCTACCTCGGCTCTAGAGCTGACAGTGCGCCGGCTGCTGTTCCCACTACAGCGGATCCGACTAGTAGCACGCTCGAAGTTTTTTCCACTGAGATCCAAGCTCTCAGGAGCGCTTGGCTTGGCCAGATGTTTAGCAGCGGATTGATAGAATCCGTGGCGCTAAATGTGCAAGCGAATGATAATCGAATAAAATTTTCTGGCACCGCTGTTTTAAACGTCGAACAACTACCAACTGGAATGGCTGACCAGCAATTACTGTCCCTGACTCCTGCCTCAGCCACGTTTCTGAGACTCGGCGGAAATTTCGCTGAAGAATTATCAACCTGGCTGGTCACAGCTACAGCGGCAGACAGCACTATACCTATCATTACGCTTTCGGATTCGCTGCGCCAGACACTGCGCGGACCGTATGCTTTATACGCGACTCAAGTTGATCCAGCGCCAGCTGCCCCGCGCCTCTCCCTAGTGATAGCCCTTCAAGCGGACCACAATATGGCCCTAGGAAATAAAGAGTTGGAGGCGCTTCTCCTTGAGGCTGCGCCGCTACTGCTTGGTCAAACCTTGGCACCTGATCAATCTTTCAAAGATAGCAGCTATAAAGGAACGGCTTTGCGTTTCACCAACAACCCTAATGAGACTGGAGCCATCGACTACACCATCCTACCGGGCTACCTCCTTATTTCGACAGCTAAGGACAACATGTTTGAGCTGATGGATGTATATAGTGGCGCTGGACCTTCGCTAGCCAATGACTCCGCCGCAGGGAAGCTATTAGAACAGTGGGGAGCACTACCGGCTGGTACAAATCTAATGATTGGCTACGTCGCGCCTTTACTAGACCCCGACGCAGTGGGCGCTGATCAAATAGCAACTTCCTATTTAGCTGGTTTAGCGATCTCGCCCAGCGAGTTGCCTGGACAAGCCATCATTGAGGGCTTGCTCGTACCTCAGGAAGATGCAGTAGCTGAGCCGCAGCGAAACCCTGCGGTTAGGGCTGAGCCACAATAAAAGGGCTGATACTTGGCCAGTTGCCAGACTACCACAGGTTTATTGGAGCATGCTGTATTGCCATACCTAGCAATAATGACGCAACGACCTGGCTTAAAGGACCCACGCTACTAAGAAATCTTGGTTAGCCAGAGAAGGCACTATTCAAAGTGACAAGCAACTGGCCTACCCGTGATAAATATCACTAAATACCGGACGTATTGATCTATGGCGCGTCGGCCCCTAAACTAAAAAAACTGTGAAGAAGAAGCTTAAAAAAACCAAATCAACGTGGCTGAGTCGCAACTAAGCCGCAGCGCAAACCCCGTCTCAACGGGGCGAAACCCTACGGTTAGGGCTGAGCCGCAACTAAGCCGCAGCGCAAACCCCGTCTCAACGGGGCGAAACCCTACGGATAGGGTGCGGTTAGGGCTGAGCCGGCAGCTGAGCCGCAGCGAAACACCGCCTCAGCGGTGCGAAACCCTGCGGTTAGGGTTGTCTCAACGTCATCTCGCCACTATCCTGGCTGCCGTTATTACTGTCAGCCTATTAAGT
Organism: Patescibacteria group bacterium; assembly: GCA_022574795.1. Classification (GTDB taxonomy): domain Bacteria; phylum Patescibacteriota; class Andersenbacteria; order UBA10190; family UBA10190; genus JACZRJ01. Next base: position 1,656 of record JACZRJ010000031.1, read on the forward strand.
GTCTGGGTACTGGTTAGCTCACTCTGGTTTATCTGGTTTCTCCTACCCAGCTCAGCCGAGCTAAAAGTAGCCGTTGACGTTACCAATCCGATTGTTGTACAGCAACTTGCCAGCCAAACGACACTCTCGCCCGAGCTAATCAGCCTCGCTTTAGAACATGCCGCCAAATTCGCAGTCGCTAGGTCGCAGGGGCAAATATATATCGTAATACTGCCACGAGATTTTGATCTCTTCAGGATTCCGGCCCCTCTTACCGAGGCTGGCTGGAAAGTGAAGCGTCTGGGGCCATTACTCACGGCCACAAAAACCTCAGTCAGCAACGCCGATTTTAGGGCCTTCGGAACTGCTGCGCGTGAGACGTTATTGATTGTCAAAGATTCCAGCCAGCCGGTTACACCTACCGCCATCTTTAGCCTTAAAGCCAATTACCTGCCTTTCCTCTCCGAATCGGTACGGGGCACAGCTGTAGCCGAGCAGCGCCTGATCAAGGCCACGCTCTCCATCGGCGGTGCACCAATTGAATCAAACCCGCCTCAACCATTGACCAGTACCGACAGCGCCCTGAACATCATCGTTCCCGGTAACGCCTTGTCCGTCATACCGGAAGACTTACAACAACAGTGGAATTCCTTATTACAGCAGCGTCTTGGTTTTAAGAGAACCAAGCCTAACCTTTTTGCCTATGCCTCTCAATTTGATCGGGTCACTCTAAGACTACAGGGCAGTGAAGCCGCGCTCAGTGTGTACGGAAATCCAGCAGCCTTTGTGGACACAGTAAACTCCTGGGTGCAAGACGAGGAGCGACACGGCCGATTAGTAAAACAGGCGTTTGTCTTACCTGACGGCACACTTGGTTACGAGCGGGTGCCGGGACCTGCCCAGGATGTTTTTCAGCCAGCCCAGGAAGGGTGTCAGAGCTCGCTGGACTCACCAGACCCGGTTTGGTTATGCAGAAAAAACAACACCGCCACACTAGCCTCAAGCGAGGCGCTGGCACAGCCATCACCGCTGCCTGAAGATCAATGGGCAATTCAAATTCAGCCCGATAAACTATCCCAACTGAGCCCAACTAAGCCGCAGCTGAGTAAACGAAACCCTGCAGATAGAGCGCCTCAGCAGGGCGCAAACCCTACGGATAGGGCTGAGCCGCAACTAAGCCGCAGTGAAACCCTCCGGGAAGGGCTGAGCCGCAGTGAAACCCTCCGGGAAGGGCTGAGCCGCAGTGAAACCCTCCGGGAAGGGCTGACACCGAGCAGCTGCCAGCAGCAGGGCGATGTTATTGCTAATCTACTATGTCAGCTGGAGAGCCTTAACATCCATGGCGTCGGTAACACCATTTACATTCAAGCCCAGCTCAAATAGCGGCTACCACCATCCAGCTGCCCGCTCTGCTACTATGAGATGATCTGACTATCACTAGCTATATGAAAGGCATTACTGGAAGAAATACAACCAAGGCTGAGCCGCAACTAAGCCGCAGCGCAAACCCCGTCTCAACGGGGCGAAACCCTACGGTTAGGGCTGAGTCGCAACTAAGCCGCAGCGCAAACCCCGTCTCAACGGGGCGAAACCTTTTACCCTTTACCCTGCAGCGAGCGAAGCGAGTTGTAGGGTGCCAGCGAACGAAGTGAGTCGTAAGGCGAATCAGCGGGGCGTAAACCCTACGGTTAGGGCTGAGTCAAAGCATGTAGTCGGCCTTGATGTCGAAACAACTTCCCTAGATCCATCCTCAGGCGACATTATCGAGATTGCAGCCATTCGTTTTGATCTGAGCAACGGTCAGGAGGTTAATCGATATGTTGCCCTGACTAAGCCAACCAACCCAATATCAGACGAAATAACAGCCATTACCGGAATTACCCAGTCAATGGTTCAAGACCAGGAACCCTTTGCCGCCCACGTTGATAAACTTCGAGAGTTTATCGGAGACGATATCATTCTTGCCCACAATGCCCCCTTTGATCTGGGGTTTCTGGCTGCTCATGGTCTCAAGTTGAACAATCCTGCCTGGGACACTTTCCCTCTGGCCAGCATAGCTTTGCCTGAAGCCGCCAGCTACAACCTAGGGCAACTAGCACAGCATTTTAATATCAAATTAACCAGCGAACACCGAGCAGCCGAGGACGTGGCTCTAACCTGGCAGCTGCTACTACACCTCAAGTCACAGCTTCGTTTCAGCGCCGTTGATCTCGCCATAGTCAAGGCAGTACTAACCAAGGCCTCTTTGCAACACTATCAGCCACTATTTTCTGTTAGACAAGCCACCAAGGATAAGGCAGCCAATACCGGGAAATCGGTGAGTGGCACTAACCAAACAAACAGCCTCGAGGAGATCTTCGCCAACGACGGGCTACTAACAGCCGTGCTAGATAACTACATTGCTCGTCCCGAACAACTCCGCGTAGCTAAAGCAGTTGAACAAGCCATTAATGAACAGACCACCGTCCTTATCGAGGCAGGTACTGGCATCGGCAAAACACTAGCCTATGCAGCTCCAGCTATCGTAGCCAGCCAGGACAAACAGATAGTAATCTCGACCTACACCAAGCATCTCCAGGATCAGATTATTGGATCTGATCTACCGACACTGCTTCGGGCTATGCAGGTAGAGCGCACCATCGCAGTGCTTAAGGGCCGTCGTAACTATGTCTGTCAGGAACGTCTCAAGCAGTTACTAAACAGGCCGTCTCTCAATCCCAGCCAGGCTCTAGCCCTCATTAAAGTGCTTCACTGGCTTAATCGTGAGCCAGGAGACACCACCGTGAGTGGCCTGAGAGGAGACCTTACCCGGCTCAATATTTCCCACCATGATCAGGGCATATTTCGCCAACTTCATGCTGATGCTGTTCTCTGCCGGGATAAGTGTAGTGCCCGCAGCGGCTGCCCGTATCAGCAAGCTAAGGCAGGAGCCCGACGGGCTAACCTCGTCATTGTGAACCATGCCTTACTCATCCAGTCTGCCCTGGGGGAGGAAAGTGGCGTGGTTGCCCAAGCCACAATTATTGATGAGGCCCACCATTTAGCCGCGGCAGCCCGTGACGCCGCCATGATCGACTTCAGCCTCGAGCGGGTTAAGGATATTTTGGGATCCTATCAAAGACTAGCTAGAAATATAGCGAGCACACAATCCAAACACCTAACGAAAGAATGTCGAGAATTAGTTAAGCAGTACGAACAACTGCTACTAGTTGCAGGTCAGTTAGTGGCGAGGCGAGGTCAGATGTCTCGGCTGAGCTTAACGCCTGCCTTCCGCCGAAGCACCGACTGGCATAAATTCTCTCAGTTGATTTCTGCCGTCAGAAGTCGATTAAAATTTAGCGGTGGTCTTGCCAAAAGTTTGGCCGATAACCTAGCGGAGCCGGAGGCTATGGCCCTGGCCGAAACTCGCCGGGAGGCTGAGCAGCTGGCTATTGAACTCGAGCAATTTGCTGATGGCTCACCTGAACGCATCCAGTGGCTTGAGTCGGACTGGACAGCCATGATGACACCGGCAGCCGAACCCAGTCCTGGGATCCTGCAGGACACAGCCTTGTCAGTAGCTGCAGTGCTGGCCCCACTTATGACCAGCGAGCAAGGGATTGTTTTAACGTCAGCAACACTTACCGCTAACCAATCATTTGAGTACACCAAGCGGCAACTCGGCATAACCAATGCCGATGAGTATGTTATGTCATCAGCCTACGACCTCAAGGCACAAATGCTGATAAATATAATCGAAGATGGACCTGATCCTCGGTCTGATAGCTACGACAACTTCATCGCTCAGCAAACCGTACAGATAGCAAACACTTTACAGGGACGCGTCTTATGCCTCTTAACGTCGAAAAAAAGCGTTCGGTATGTGTACGAGTATGCCATAAAGGAGCTTAACAAAGGGAAGATCAAGGTTTTAGCTCAGGGACACACCGGCGGCAGGACAAATATGCTGATACGATTCAAACAGGCGCCAAATAGTATCCTAATCGGCACTGATAGTTTCTGGGAGGGAATAGACATACCCGGCCAGAGTCTTTCCTGCGTTATCATTGGCAAGCTGCCCTTCTCACCTCCCGACGATCCTATTATGAAAGCCGTGGCGCAAGCTGAAGGAATCTCTGCTTTCAGCGACCTAGCTCTGCCGACTATGATTATCAAATTAAGGCAGGGCATCGGTCGCTTGATCAGAGCTGAGAGTGATAAGGGAGCCGTCGTCATTTTAGATCCCCGAGTAAACGCCGCGCCATATGGTGATACCATCTTACGGAGCCTGCCGCCTGGAACAATTAAGTTCTCCGAAGCCGCCCGACTTGACGAGCTACTTACCGACTGGTTCGGGTCAGACCAACTTCACAAATGGCAGCTTGAAGCAGAGATGGCAGCTTGAAGCAGAGACTCAAGATACATAATCCACGTTACCGCAGCCATTCAAAAGGCCTAATTTAGGTTGGCACTACCTCTCAAAGCCCAGAGAAGTGGAGAAAGAGTTGGGGAAAGTGAGGAAAAATGTGTGCACACAATATGTGTAC
>JACZRJ010000032.1 GCA_022574795.1 Patescibacteria group bacterium
GCTAAGTTGCACCAAAGCTGCCAAAATCGCAAAGACAATAATTGCCCATTTGCTAACGGCTGCCACGACACTACCGCTGGTAAAACCAGCCGCAGAAACACTAGCGGCTACTGTCTTATAGACAAAGTTAGCTAGCACCACCCCGATAACCAGGATCAAGGCAGCCACGACGACATTAGGAATGTAGGCTAATACCGACCGTAGGAAGGTCGCTACGTCTTGCAGACCAAGAATGTCGGTTGAGGCCAGCAAGGTGACGAGAATGAGAAACCATTTAACGATCTCGCCGATAACGAGAGGTATGTTAATACCCAACCCGGCCCGTGAAGCAGCATTCTTAAGCCCCTTGATATTCTCGAAAGCCGCATTGACGCGCAAGATCACCATCATTTTCTCAATCACGCGACCAACCGCCACAGCGATTGCCCAACCAACAAAAAAGACAACTAGTGCCGCAATCAAATTTGGCAAAAAGCTAGCAAAAGCTAACCACAAGTCGCTCAACGAACCAACCACAGCATCAGTCCAAGTACTCACCGAGCCGCCAGTAGCTAAACCACCAGCCTGGAGTATTTTTTTATGTGATGTCATACGAGTTAACGCACCTCCTCTCAAGGGGAATGAAGGATTCACAAAACTACTATTACTATATTCTATAGCTTATCCCTTGTCAAAAATTGAGGCTCTCCTACATGACGTCAGACACCTCAACGTTTCACCTGAATCAATAAAACCCGTCAGTGCCGGCCGGGATCCAGTGGTAATTTTTACCGTTTGAATTGTGCGTTAGCTCGATAGTAACCCTTAACCTGTTTGCCACTCCCTCGTCGGTATCCGCCCACCCAAATGCTTTTACGCGTATGGCTTTTTGGCGTAGCCCCACTATCACCACCAGAGTATTTGTTGCTACGAGCGCGCTTTACTCGACGACGACGCACACTGGCCCGCTCCATTTTCCAAGCTCGCTTGGTATTGGCACGACTTCTATGAGGCATGAATACAGTATACTTAGCTGAACAATATTAAAAAAGAATCAGATGAGCTTCCGACCCGTTAAGTTACTAAAGCTTATTTTAAGCAACTATTTAAAAAAGCACCACTAAAAGTGGTGCTTACTCGTAATAATGATCTGCCATGCAGATGGAATCATCTTCGCTCAAGAAGGGCAAAGCAGTATCCATCCGGATCAGGTTGATGGCATATCCCGAAGTCACTCGCAGCTGATGCCAAACCTGCTGCTTGACTTCATGTTGCCACCGTAATTTTTCCCAGTGGCCATTATCAAGGCGAATTTCGGTAGTGCCGTAAAGCGGGTAAAATCGCTCGACCGTGCGCCGATGATAGTGACGAGAAGTAATACCTGGCGTATCAGCCTGAGCTGGCAATATTTGCAACAGCAAACCTCCCCGACGACGATCTTGCAAATTCCAATAGGCTGGATATAGCGCCGCCGAGGTTTCAGAGCGTGACCCCCATTGAGTCGAGTCTCGCCGTACCACCATTCCGTGGGGAACAATCAGCAACAACTGAACTGCTTTCATTCCGGCTCTAAACCATTGGATCAAGGGCTGCTCAGAAAAACACAATCGCTTGAGCAATCCTGCCGCTGGATTAATCCCCAAATGTATTGTTTCGTCTAAGACCAGGTCGTTAGTTAGGCAGTCAATGTTTTGCGGACTTCCAAGATGATCGCCATCGATGACAATTACGTCCATTGCTACACCTCCTTATATACGAGAGATTGAAAATGAGCTGAAGAACAATATATTGCGTCTCTATAGTCCAACTTCGTCCCGCTAAGCGGGACTTCGCTGGACACACTTCGCCTGCCCTCTTCGACTTAACTTCAGGTGATAATATGGTGGTTTGCCACGCGAAGCCTGAAGCATACACGAAGGGCGAAGTGTGGACCCGGGGAGATTCGAACTCCCGACCTCCACATTGCAAATGTGGCGCTCTACCAACTAAGCTACGGGCCCCTACTACGCTCTGTCTTCGAGACAAAGCTACGCAGGGCAAGAATCTGTTATTGAATATAGATACTTGTGCCGCGAAGCTCAATCTTTGATTGAGCGAAGTGGTAAGCTACGGGCCCCGTTAGAGACCCGGTCCCGTCAGGAACCGGCAGTCGCCTTTAGGCGACTTGTCTCTAAACGGGGCGGGCCCCTTCCTTGTCACCTGTTAAAGGTACAATATCCGATATTGAACAGGCTCAGGAACAAGATTGCAAGTTTTAAGCCTCATCCCCGAACAGATACTTTAGCAGTAAGCCGCCAAAGATATCATCGAACAGATCAAAAGCTATAAAGAAGCCCAGCGTAATCGCAATCAACCCAATCAATTTCCAACTCATCCATCGACCCACCGAGGCACCAAACAAGTTGCCAACATCTCCCAGATATCGCAATAGCCAAGCTGTTTTCCAAACGGTCATAAAGCCTAAAGCCATGACCACCGAGCCCCCAATAAATCCACCCAGCGTAATCATTCCGCTAACTATACGTGATATTTCCGCTTGATATCATCCTCGCGCTTCCTCTCAGCTTCCTCCGTGGCCGCCACGCCCAAGGCCTTGAGCTCAGCCGGGTCTTTATCCTTAAGCTCCTGCGCTCGCTTCAACAGCACCGCTGGTTGATTTTTCTTTGGATCATCCAGCACTTCAGCTAGTAAAGCGTTTAGAATGCCACCAATCTGTGGCCCAGGCTTCAGCTTTAATTCATCCATTAACTGCTGGCCCGCAATCGCCAGCTGACTTGTGCTGATCGGCTGCTGGGCAGCCTTCTCCACCAAAAATTGTAGATGACGTAATCGATACGGCTCAGCTTTGGGCACCCCAGATCCTTTCCGTTCCGCAATTCTAAGTTTAATGAGGTCAGGAAAATGGTCTTTACCTACTCGGCGCAGCAAACGGCGAGCTCCCGCCTCAGTCACTTTACCGACATCGTAATAAAACATGTGGTACCGCACCAAATGAACTACCTTAGCAATGAGCTCATTTGAAAATTTAAGTCGCCGCATCAGTTTTTCAGTCATCCGGGCACCAACAATATCATGAGCGTGAAAAGTATAATCATTCCCCTTAGCTCGCTTTGTCTTTGGCTTACCAATGTCATGCCATAGCGCCGCCAGTCGCACCGACAAGGGATATTTAAAATCCGCGGCGAATTGCAATGACTTCACATTGTGCTCATACACCGTGAAGATATGATGCTTGTTTTGGCCTACCGCAATACCCTCTGCGACTTCCGGAAGAATAAGGCCCAACAGCCCGGTGTCCTTGAGCAACGTAAAACCTTTCTCAGGATGCTGGCTGGCAACAATCTTGACCAGCTCATCGCGTACCCGTTCGTGCGACACTGCTGAGATAGCCTCGGCATACATCCTCAGCTCCTTAAAAGTCTCATCCTCAAGTTCAAAGTTGAGTTCCGCCGCCAACCGAATTGCTCTAAGCATACGCAAGGCATCTTCCGAGAATCTCTCACTGGGATTCCCTACCGCCCGAATCAATTTGTCTTCGAGGTCCCGCTGGCCCTCAAACGGATCCATAATTTTTTCTTCATTCATGGCCATGGCATTGATGGTAAAGTCGCGCCGAGCCAGATCTTCTTTCAAGATATCGGTAAAATCAACGTTGTCGGGATGGCGCTGGTCTGAATAACCAGCCTCAATTCGGTAGGTCGTTACTTCAATCTCTTTCAGGGCTGCCTGCTCGCTCCCAGTTAACACAGTGACCGTCCCGAAATCATTGGTATAAAAAGTTTTTGGGAATAGTGACTGAATTTCATCCGGCTTAGCATTAGTATTCACATCCCAATCCCGCGGCTCGCGCCTGAGCAGTAAATCACGCACACAACCGCCTACGGCAAAAGCTTCATATCCCGCCGTGACCAGCGTTGCGATGGTTGTTTGTACTTCTGTCGGCAACTGCATATTAGCTGAGTTAATATTAGATCTTGATAGCGTACTATGTTGATATGTCCGAGCATAATATACTGACACACTTTCATAAATATATTTCATCACGTGATCGAATAGCCTGGACTCAAACTGCCGTAAGCCTGGCGATGACAATAGGCCTGCTGATAACCTACCCTCTCTGGTTAAGTCGTCGTTTATATCCTCTGGTGCCGATCGTGCCAAATTGGCCGGTCGTAGTCGCGCCGTGGGACCTTATTATTTTCCTGGCGTTAATCGGATGCTTAAGCGCCACAGCAGTAGTACCGCGCCCTCGGAAATTTTTGGCTGCGACGATTATCTTATTAGCAATTCTAGGATTAGCTGATCAAACTCGCTGGCAGCCCTGGGTCTTTCAATATACCGCTATGCTCATAACCCTAGCGCTGCTTGGCTATAACAAACAGAATTACAAAAAGCAGCAAGCCCTAAATGCCTGCCGGTTTATTGTTGCCAGCATCTATATTTTTAGTGGTTTGCAAAAGCTTAATATTAGTTTTATCAAGGATGTCCTGCCGTATTTTGCAGGCATCAATTCTGTGCCTCTTTTGGTAGGCTTGGCCGTAGCAGGAATAGAGCTCTTCATTGGTCTTGGCTTGATCACGAAACGATTTCGTCATCCCGCTATTATCCTTGCCGTACTAATGCACACGGCTATTCTTTACCGGCTGGTGTTAATTGAACCATATAATGTGGCTGTCTGGCCCTGGAATATAGCAATGATGTCATTCGTCCTAATCCTGTTCTGGAATACCTACAATAAACCTCGTGCAATAATTTCACCACACAAATCAACTTGGAAAGTAATCGTATTGATAATGTTTGGTCTACTGCCAATTGGCAGTTGGTTCGGGGTTTGGGATATGTATTTATCGGGGGCCTTATATTCCGGCAACAAAGTGAAAGCTGAAATTATTATTGACGGACCGTTACAAGAAATACTCCCAATAGATTACAGCCCTTACACGCAACCAACTGGGTTGAATACCTATGTCTTACCTATCAGTTCTTGGTCGTACCAAGAATTACAAGTTCCGACCTATCCTGAAGAGCGAGTATTCCGAAACATCGGCAATAGTGTTTGCTCTGCTAGCTTGGACCCAGACAGACTTACACTGGTGCTGCGAGGAAAACCGACCATTTTTAGGGGAGAGAGAATAATCACCACTTTTTCTTGTTCCACCGTTTAGTTGTTTAGACTGATGAATAAATTCAACCAGCGATGCCTCTTGCGATGCTGACTTCTTTGTGGCGCGTTAGTAGTCACATCCCAATCCCGCGGCTCGCGCCTGAGTAGTACATCACGCACACAACCGCCTACAGCAAAGGCTTCATGTCCCGCCGTGACCAGCGGCGATAGTTGTTTGTACTTCTGTTGGCAACTGCATAAAGTGTAGTGTACAAGTTCTCTAACAAATAAGGAGGTAGATCATGTCTCTCTGCGTCGAATGCGTTGACCGAGGCAAATGTAGGCCCTTAGATTTCCACCCCAGGCAAAACAGCTGTCGAAACAAGGGCAGTAAAAAACGCCGTGTCGAAGCCGCTCCGGGCAAACCTCAGGCCCCCGAGCTATCTACTGTGTCGACTGCTCGCGGTTGTATCATCGCTGCCAAATATTTGGCAAAAAATTCACGGCCGCTCGGCCCAGCGCCCAACCAGACCTTCCTTGAAGCGCCACGCCACGGACTTTTTATACCTTCCTGTCTTCTTAAGTAACCAGGAAATGCTGCCTGGGGCGGGGCGACAAATATCCTTGTGCTTCATAAAGGAGTGCCATAGAGTGGAGCTGTAGCCGTTTGTTATCGGCTTAGACCTATAACTGCTCATTTTATTACCGGAGAATCAACATGTTGTGTCCAACCTGCACACCTGTCAGACTCGCACCTGAAGCAATGCATCCGTCCGCTGGTGAATGCCCAAGCTGCGAAAAACAGCAGATTAGCCTGCCAGGTGATACACTCTGTCTGGCCTGCTCGGCACAGCAGACCAAGTGTCAGCAGTGCGGCAAGCCAGTGCCTTCCCCAGAGCCAGCCCCAGAACCACCGCCATCATCTCATCATGTTCCCGGGGAGTCATCAAAGTGACTCTGGCTCCTTTAGCCTCCAAATGCTCCTTCACATTTTGTGCCAGCACCCTCTCATCATCGCTGGTAGGCGTCAGCACAAAGTTTTGACTGGAGACGCCTCTGGCAC